>DXVA01000115.1 GCA_019408975.1 Lentisphaeria bacterium
GTTCTAATGTTCGATTGTTCAAATGTTTCCCCGTTCCTTCTTACTTCAGAGTTCCTTGTTCTTCTGTTCTTACTTCGAGGGTGAAAATACGAATTTTCACCCTCATAGAGCTCCTCATCGTGATTGCGATCATCGCGATTCTCGCGGCAATGTTGATGCCTGCATTGAACAGCGCCATGGAGAAGGCGAAGCTGATCGACTGTGCCGGCAAACAGAAACAGCTCGGAATCGGTTTCATGCAGTATGTCAGTGATAACAGGGATTATTTTCCGCCGCATCAGGCTGAGGTGATTGATCCGGTCACGCACAACCGCGAATACTGGCCGGGGACTCTGACCTATGGCGGATATGTGAAGAATACCAATCTGTTTGTCTGCACGAACCGGAAAAACGACAGCATCTATTATCAGCGTCTCCGCAGGAATGAACCGGAAACGAGGACTGATGCGGCATGGGCAAGTGTCGATGTCGGATATAACTGGCTGCATATCGGTTCCAGTACCCGCTATTCGCCTTTGAGCGGTCCTGCGAAGTCTTCTCAGCTGAAACAGCCTTCCAGGACACTTCTGACCGCGGAATCCATTGATGCCACCCGTAAGGCGGGCTCGCCGTTTGTGTATGATTATTATCCGTCAACAGCGAATCCGCAGGCTTTTGCCATGCATCGGTCAACGGCTGTATCCACAAGAACGGACGGGCATATTGAAATGGTCATTGCCAAAGGGCGCGGAGAAGCCTGGATCATTTCCGCTTACAGAGGACCTTTGAAAGGAATATGGGGAGGTGTCTGGGAACGTGATCACAGCATGTATTGAAAGGCGGAGAGTCCGGACTATGTCCGGATGCCGGAAAAGAAACAGGAAAAACAAGGATGGAAAGGGATTGACAGGCATGAAATGCAAATGGTTGTTTCTGGGGTTGCTGGCTGCCGGAATTTCACTTCAGGGTGAGGATTGCAGCAGCAAAATCGCGGATGTGAAGTCAGGCAAACTCAACGAAGCGCGCGCGGAATGGTGGGCGGGTTCCGGCGGCGATATGAGGAGCGCTTTGCAGAATGCTCTGAACTCCGGCGCAAAGAGACTCATCATCAGCAGGCGTTCCACTCCGTGGCTCGTAAGCGGACAGTTGAACATTCCATCAAATCTTGAAATCGTATTTGAGGACGGCGCCGAAATCAGAGCCATGCCCGGCAGGTTCCATGATCTCAACGAGGCGCTTCTCATGATTCGCGGCGGGAACAATATTACAATGCGCGGCAGAGGAATCCTGACTATGAACAAAAAGGATTATCTCGACAGTTCCCGATATAAAAAATCGGAGTGGCGGCATACACTTGCCGTTTTTTCCGGCAGCAATATCACGGTTGACGGGCTTGTCTTCCGGTCCAGCGGCGGCGACGGAATTTATGTGAACGGCGTCAGAAATATGACAATCGACAACGTGAAATGTCTTGACAACAACCGCCAGGGGATTTCCGTGATTTCCGCGGAGAATCTCCTGATCAGAAACAGTGAATTCAGCGGCACTTACGGCGCCGCCCCGATGGCGGGGATCGACTTTGAACCGAACCGCTGGAATGAGAGACTGGTCAACTGCATCGTGGAGAACTGCCGTTTTGCCGGCAATGAGGGGTCGGGGGTGGAGCTGATGCTTGCCACGCTTAATGAACATACCGCGCCGATCTCCGTTACAGTCCGGAACTGTGTGCTGGAGGGCAACCGGAAAGGATTTACATTGCTGAATACGAAATCGCCGGGTGTCAAGGGTGTCGTCAATATAGAAAACTGCAAGGTGTCCGGTTCGAAGGAACATACTTTCCTTTCCATCGGGCAGAGTGCGGACGGTTATGCGGTTCATCTCTCCGATTGTGTTTTCGACAATACCGATGCTGCGGAAAAAGGGGCTCTGGTTCTGACCGGCGGTTATATCTCCGGGAGTCTCGGAAATCTGCATGTGAAGAATCTCACTGTGGTTGATCCGCGTCCGGACAGCAGGATGTTCCGGTTTGATGACTGGAAATTTCACAGGCTTGAGAATCTGACGGGAGTGATGACCCATTCTTCCGGCAGTCGTTATGATTTGAGTTCCGCGGTAGGGCAGTCAAAGAAATCCGCTCCGGTGAAAAGTGCGGTGATCAATTTGAAACGGATTGTCCCGGCTTCCGGCGCTGTTGCCGAGGGGCAGAATGTGAAGCCTCTGCGGATGCGCTTTTCCGCGAAGTTCCTTCAGTATGCGAATGCCGGAGACGAGGTTGCTGTTACGGTTATTCCGTCTGCGATCGGGCGCTCTGCGGTACGTGTCATGTTCTCGCTTCATACTCCTTCTGGAAAACCTGCGGGAAACTGGGAGTTCACAGGCGATTCTCCAGACAGGACGATTCGTTTCAGAGCGAAAGAGAGTGGAATCTATCAGTTGACTTACAATAGCCCTCATGGAGTACAGCTTGTTTCGAAGCTGCCTGGAAACGGAGTGCTTGCCGTCAGCGCCGCAACCATGAATCATACTCCCGGAAGAATGTATTTTTATGTTCCTGCCGGGGTGAAGGAGGTTGCGCTGCGTGTCAGTGGAGAGAATGCGGATGAGTGGCTGAATGTCGATCTGCTGGACCCTGCGGGAAGAGTCGCGGCTTCTGAAAAGAAAGTCACGAAACCGACTCTGCTTCTGGCGGAACGGAACAATCCGGCTTCCGGTGAAGTGTGGTCCGTAAGGGTGAACTCGGCTATGGATGATTACAATATTGCGGTTCTGGGGGATTCCGTTCCCGTCCTGAGCGCAACGCCGGACAGTGTTTTCCGGAACAGGTGAGAGGTCTGATGAAGAATCTCTGGATGTCTCCCGATCTGCCGTGGGCTCCTCCACGGATTGTGGTATATCGCAACCGTTTCAAGGCGGAACGTGAACAGGAACTCGTCTTCGATTTCAGCGCGGATGAGTGCTGCCGGCTCTTTCTGAACGGGGAGCGTGTCGCGGACGGGCCCGAACGCGGAGATGCCCGGCACTGGTATTTTTCCCGTTTCCGGCTTGCTCTTGCCCCCGGCGACTATTGTCTGACGGCGCGGGTACTCTGTTTCGGTTCCGAACTTACTGCACATGCGCAGATGAGCGTCCGTCATGGATTGTTCGTGAAGGAATACTCCTCGCTTCTCGGTTCGTGGGAGTATCAGTTCGAGGAGGGACTTGCGTTCCGTAAGCCGTATCCCGACTGGGGGGTATATCCGCGTTTCGATGCGGACGGATGCAACCCGGAGATTCTTTCCGGCCGCGGCGGAGTCTGGCGCGGCGTCGCATTTTTTGAAGACAGCCGCGAACTGCATGAACCGGAACTGCCGCCGATGCGTTATGAACCTGAGCTGGCATATCACCGTATCGGGAACCGTTTTTATTTCGACGATTATGTGTGCGTCTGGACCGATTATGTATTTTCCGGTGAAGGCTGTGTGAAAATCCGCTGGGGTGAAAATCTTTATGACACTCCCGGATTGAACAGACGTTTGCAGGGCGACAAGGGAAAACGTGACGGCGGGTTTCTGAATTCGACATGCAACACGCTGAAACTTTCCGGCGGACGTTTCCGCTGGGTGGATTATCACTGGCACGCATTGCGCTGTCTTGAGATTGAGTGTTCCGGCTCCGTCGTTCCGGAGGAGGTTCATTTCCACCGGACCGGCTATCCGTTCCGCCGCGAATGGAGCGCGCATTCCTCGCTTCCGGCGCTGAACCGTCTGCTTGAGACGGCATACCGGACTCTGGAAGCGTGTTCCCATGAGACGTTCATGGACTGTCCCTATTACGAGCAGTTGATGTATATCGGGGATGCGCGTCTGGAGGCGCTTTCGGTTTATGTGACTTCGACGGATGCAAGGCTTGCCGGAAAAGCCCTGCGGATGCTGGCGCGTTCCCAGCAGGCGGACGGTCTGATTTTCTCTCGCTATCCCGCGCGTGTGGATCAGGTGATCCCGTCTTTTGCAATGATCTGGATTTCCATGCTGCATGATTATGCGCTCTGGCAGGATGACCCCGGCACCGTATACGAGCTTCTGCCGTGTGCGCGGCGCATTGCGGATTATCTGGAACTGCACCTGAAAGACAATCTGCTTTATTTCCCCGGATGGAATTTCATCGACTGGGTGGATTCCTGGCCGCACGGGGAACCCGCCGGATGTGAAAATGACGGAACCAATTCGATTTTGAATCTGTTTGCCGTAATTGCCCTGCGCCAGCTTGCCGGACTGGAAAAATATGCCGGAACGGAGGAACACGGCAGGAGGTCTGCCATGCTTGCGGATCGCATTCTGGAATCCGTCCGGCGGCACTACTGGGATGAGGCGCGCGGGTTGTATGCAAATGATTTCGCACGGAAATATTATTCGGAACATGTCCAGTCGCTTGCTCTGATCATAGAACCCGACAGCAGGCTGGCGGAGACATTTTCCCATGTTTCGGGACTGGCGGAGTGCAGTATTTATTTTTCATTTTATTATTTGGACGCCTGTTACAGAAATCAGCTTGCCGGACTCTTTTTCAAACGTCTGGAACGGTATTTCGATCTGGAAAAAGAGGGGCTCAGAACGTTGCCGGAGGAGTTCCGCAATCCGCGTTCTGACTGTCATGCGTGGAGTTCCCATGTCCTTTATCACTATTTCGCATCCATTCTCGGAATCCGCCCGACTGCTTTCGGCAGACGGAAGATTGAAATCCGCCCGATGAAAGGCCCATTGTCTTTTGCAGAGGGGAAATCGCCGGTGCTGCCGTGATGTGATGAAAACATCCGCAATCCCGAACTGCCGCATTGCCCGCGCCCGTCCCGCGCGTAGGAACGTTCTTTCACTCCAGAGAGACGATTGCAGATGTCTTTCCGCCGGATGCCAGTTCCGTGATGCTGAATGTCGCTGTTCCGGCATCGAGGTTCAGGGGAATGTTGATCTTCTTTTCCAGCTCTCCTTTTTCATCCGTCGTGGCGTAGTCTTCGAATAGATTCCGCCCTGTTGCGGTTGCCAGCTTTATTTTGAGCGGAACCGGCATCCGCAGTGTTTTGCCGTCTGAGTCCCGGAGAGAGACCCGGAACGGAAATCCGCTGCCGCGTTTGATGCTCCGGGGACATTCCACTGCGAGCGATGCGATTCTTCTGTCTGCAACGAGAAAAATTCTGCCGTCATTGGTGGAAAAGTTTACAGGGACGATAATTCTTCCATCCCGTTTCTCAAACGGAACTTCTCTGCCGGAAAGCAGATCGTAAACAGCTGCGGCGTTGCGCGCAACATGAACCTTTCCTGCATTCGGGAGCCCTTGTTCCATGACATGGCGCCATTGACCGACATAATCGCCGTAGCCGCGTCTGTCATTGATAACAAACAGATAATCGGCATCCGTCGCGGAACGTACCCAGGTCAGGAGATCCGCGTGATCCGCCCCTGCATGGGAACGGTAAAACGGAGCCAGTTTTCCTGTCAGTTCCGCAGCGCTTTTCTGCATTGAGATTTTATCCTCATGAGCGATGCCGCTGCGTTTGACCGGCGTGATTCTGATATCCGGCAGGATTCCCGGGACGGCAAATTCGTCCGCCGCCACAATGCCGCCCCGCCGCTGGAATTCGCATATCTTCTCATAAACGGGGCGGGAGAGCACATCGCAGTGCGGCATGACAAGAACTTTTACCGTGTCCAGTCCCCCGTCCATGATATCCTCCTCATAAAGGACTCCCGGCTGGAGATTGGCATAGTGAAGCATGACGTTGCAGTCGTAAATCCAGCCGCGCCAGCCCCATGAGCCTCTGCCCGCAAAGATGGTGGCGGGAAAACTTTCCAGCAGCGCGACTTCCATCCGGCGCTCCGGGATGCGGCGGAGCAGGGGACCCAGCGGCGTGAGCACATTCTTGGAAAAGGAGCGTATGACGCGGATCGTTTCCGGATCGGAATACTGATAAGCCCTGTCCGGATTCCTGTGTTCGAACCCGGAGCTGTCAAAAAGCGATCTCCAGCCGTAGACAGCCATGCCGTCCAGTTTGCGCGACGCCATTGCCCATAACGCCTCCCGCACCATGTCATGCGGTGTTGTGAGGTATCTTGCATCGGACTGCTCCCGGAGCCAGCGCGGCGGGTTTTTGACCTGCTTGCCGGCGGGGGCGAGCACCGAGCGGTAACTGATTCCCTGAATCATGCTCATGATTTTCTGATTCGGGTTGCCGCGCCCCATCGCCTGCTGTTCGGAAATCACGGCGCTGATGTTGAACGGTTCAGGGTAGACATAGGTCCACTGATTCTGCATCGTAACATTGCCGCCGCTGCCGCGGAGGGGCGGCACGCGCACCGACGGGTCATAGAAGCTGATGAACGGCATGGGGATCAGCTTCCGGTATAATTTATCCACTGCCGTCTGATAATTGTTCCAGCCGTCCCCGGTTTTCCAGAACCACCGGTAGTAAACGAGCAGGGGATCATCCGGTTCGACCAGACGGGTGGCGGGGAATTCTTTCAGTTCCGTGTAATGGGGTGCGGTACGGCCGGAAACCGTTTCGGGAATATCATAGCCGGCGAATTTGCGGAAAGCTGCCTGCTCGGAGCCTCCGAACGACGGATAGGAGTTGTCGCGGACTTCCGACGAGGTGGTCAGGTATCCGAAGGCGGGATGACTGCTGTAAAATTCCGCGTCTGCCCTCAACACGTCCAGACATTCCGCTACTGCCTGCGGATTGGAGGCTTCCATGTTCCTGCCTTCCGTTTTGCCTTCGCGGTTGACCCGGAGATATTTCTGCTCCACGGAATAAGGCGGCAGCGTATAGTGCCCGTAGAGGAACCCGTCGATCAGCATTCTGTCCATAAGATTGAGGAGTTTCCGGGAAACTTCCTCTTTCCTGATGTCCCCGTAAAATCCATAGGTGCCGCAATTGAATCCGGCATCGCGGACGGCGCCGTAAAGCTGTTCCACATCCGGAGAATTCATCAACCAGAACAGGAACGGCATACGGTCTTCCGATCTGGTGCAGATGCTGAAAGTGAAAGGAAACGTATTGTTTTTTCCGTCCCCGGTCACTTTGATTTTTCCCTTGTATTCTCCTTTTGCGAGACGGGTTTCCAAAGGGAAGCGTATGAGTTTCAAACGCTTTTCTCCTTGTTCCCCGCACCGGACGGCAAGTGTTTTCTGGAAATCTCCCGAAACTTCAATTGCCGTATTGCGTGCCGGTGAACTCCGGTGATCGTAAAGCTGAATCGCCAGAAACGCATCTTTTTCGTTCTGCAGGAAACTCCTGCGCTGGAATTCCACGGTAAAATCGGGGCGTTCAAGCTCATAAAGCTTGACGGAAAAAATATCGCCGTCGAAACTGAAATAATTCGATCTCCAGCGTGAACCGATGGCGATTCCGTAAGCCGACTTTGCCATGGCGCCGCCTTCCCGTCTGATCCGGGCGTTTCTTTTTCCGTCGATGATGAATTCCGCGGTTCCGGTGCCGTCATAGGAAAAGGAAAGGGTATGCTGAACTCCTTCTTTCAGGTCGATTTTACTGCCGGAAAAATCTACGGACTTCAGACCGCCCAAACCGACTTGCGCTTTCGGGGTGCAGCCGCCTTTGGAGTTCCGGTCGAGATAAAGAACAAACCCGCAGTGATATTCCGCTTTGTCCGGCTTCATCGGGTAGTCGATGTATTTGCTGTCCCACAGAATCAGCTTCTGATTGTCCCCGGCTTCCTTGCGCAGCCTGAAAGTCGCTTCCAGCCGGAATGCCGCCGGGGAAAGTTCCGGGGCGTTTTTGCTGAGGGCGATGCCCTGCGGCATTTCCAGAGGACCCCTCCCGACCGAGAGATACTGACTGCCGGAGTCTCCCATGATCCTTGTTGCGCCGCGCAGCTCCGCCGTATATCTGCCGCACTTGCTGTTGATGTTCCCGCCGGAAAAATCCCACTCGGCGATCGGATGTTCCGTCGCATTGAGAGAGACCGCTGCCAGCAGAATCAGTAACGTAAAGTAATGTTTCATAATGCCTCTGCCTGTTTCGTTGTTTATCTTGTCATGCTTCCACTGTGATTTCCGTCTGAACTGCTTTCCCGCTCAGTACCGCCCGCGCCAGAATGGAAGTTTTTCCCGGGCTTCTGATCCATGCGGCGCATTTGCCGTGAAAAGCATTCACACAGGGCAGGGGAAACGGTTTGGTACTGCACGGATCACCGGCATCCACCGCCAGTATTTTCCCGCTGCTTTCGACGTCGATTCTTTCCGAAGCGTGCGGACAGAGATTGCCGTTCCGGTCCGTAACTGAAATCACGGCGAAGACCATATTTCCGCATCGCTCGCAGTCAATCCGCAGCAGCTCCGGTGTGCCTGCCGTGACGACCGACGTTTCCGCCAGCGCTTTTCCTGTTTCGTCCAGCGCAACCGCTTTCAACTCTCCGGGGCTGTAAGGAATCCTGCTCCAGACATGACGGTATGCCCCGAGGAGCTTTTTGGGGTTTTTGATGCGGACACCCATGGAGATTCCGTTGACGAACAGTTCCACGGTTTTGAAGGATGAGTAGCATTGGACGGGAATTTCTTTTCCCTCGAATCCCTCCCAGTTCCAGTGCGGCATGAGATGCAGTGTCGGCTGTTTTGACCAGCGGGAATGGTAAAGCCATGCACGGTCTTTCGGGATTCCGCAGAGATCGAAGATTCCGAAAAAGGAGCTGCGGACCCACTCCCGATGATAGGGAGTCGGTTCTCCGAGATAGTCGAATCCGGTCCAGACGAATTCCCCCATGACGAACGGGTTGTCGTCCTGTCCCTTGAATTCATGATCGGGAATCGTGGCGCTGTCCGCGCAGCAGAGGTCGAAACTGTCGATCTGCCTGTTGTCTTTCCTGCCGTTTTCCTCAAACAGGCGGTCGGAATATTCCCCCCGCGAGCTGACCGTGGAGGCGCTCTCCGAGGAGTATATGGGCGCGTCTGGAAAAGCCGCATGGTATCTGGCATAAATATAGGGCTTGTAGTTGAATCCTTTGACGTCGATTGCGTCGAAAAGCCCTCCGGTGATGCTGTCGTCCACATTGTTCAGCCCGGCGGTGACCGGGCGTGACGGGTCTTCCTCATGGCAGATTCCACACAGGCGGCGGGTCATTTCGGGGCCTTCGGGATAATACTGTTCCGGTATTTCATTGCCGATGCTCCACATGATTACGCTCGGATGATTGGCGTCCCGGCGGATCATGTCGCGTAAATCGCGTTCGCTCCACTCCTCGAAGAGAAGATTGTAGCCGCGGGGCGTTTTCGGGCGTTTCCATTCGTCAAAAGCCTCGCAGATGACCAGAAAACCCAGTTCGTCGCAGAGATCGAGCAGTTCGGGATCGGGCGGGTTATGGGCTGTCCGTATGGCGTTGCATCCGATGGAGGCGAGCTGATTCAGACGGTGCCTCGTAATATCGCGGTCAACCGCCGCGCCGGCAAGTCCGAGGTCATGATGCAGGCAGACTCCCTGAAACTTCATCGGAATGCCATTGATGAGGAAACCTTTCCGCGAATCAAATATGAGATCGCGGAAGCCGAACCTTGTTTCGCGTTGTTCATCCCCGAGAATCGAGACGATCCTGTAAAGAACGGGATTTCCCGGCTGCCAGCGGCGGATTTCATCCGGAATGAACTCGCAGTGGAAAAGACGGCTGCCGGTGGTCTGGCTGGTGGCGATCTCGTTTCCGTCCGGGTCGATGAGCTGTGTCGTCAGGACAGCTTCTCTGCCGGACGGATTTTCTATTTCCGTACGGACCGTCACCCGGTTTCCTTCGGTGCGGACCCGGATTCCGCAATAGGCAATGTGAGTCTGTCCGGTGACAATCAGGCGGGCATGACGATAAATTCCCGCTCCGGGATACCAGCGGCTTGCCCCCGGCGGATTTTCCGCGCTGACCGCCAGCAGATTGTTTCCGTTTTTCACGAAAGGCGTAAGATCAAGGGCAAACGAGGAGTAGCCGTAAGGGCGCCCGCCGACATATCTGCCGTTGCAGTAAACTTCCGCATGGCTCATGATACCATCGAATTCAATCCTTGCGGATTGTCCCTGCTTCAGATTCAGTTCAAAATGTTTCCGGTAAAATCCCTTTCCGACATGGGGAAGCCCGCCGGTGCATCCGGGGTGAGAGAAAACTTTCCGCGTATGCTCTATTGGGTCATCGACAATCACTTCGGAGTCATGATCCGGCGAAAAGGGCCCCGCGATTGCCCAGTCATGCGGAATATCAATTGTTTCCCAGACGGAGTCATCCAGGCCCATCGACTCAAACCCCTTGCCGGAGTTTCTGGTAAAACGCCAGTCTTTTTCAAATGAATTCATAATAAAAGATTCCTGTCTGAATTTTCAGTCATTTCAAAATATCGACCGCCACGGGCTTCCAGATGCCTCCGGCTTTTTCGGTGTCTTTCACCCTCACGACCAGCAGGTTTTCACCGCCGAAGCGGATTTCTCTGGTGACGTCAAGCCAGAAGGGAACTTTCCAGCCGTCCGGTCCGATGTCGTGTTTTCCGATGTATTTTCCGTTCAGCCATACCCATGCCGATTCATCCACCGCTCCGAATGCCAGTTCGACGGCGTTGCAGTCGGGCTTGGCGGGCATCGTGAATCGAATCCGGTACCAGGCGATGCCGTCATAATCCTTGAACCCCTGCTCTTCCCAGAATTTATCGACTCGAACCTGGTACCATTTCGAGTCGTCAAGCCGCTCGCTGAAATACGGAATCTTCTGAAGATGCCCGGTCTCCGACGGATCTGCCATGAAACGCCAGCCGCCGGACGGAAGCGGCAGAGTCTGAAGCTTTATGATTTCATGGTCGTGTGCCGGATTTTCACTGAGACGCACATTGACACGTTCGAAATTGAAGCCGATCTTCCTGGCTGCCGCCGCCCGCACTTTCTGCGACGGGTGCCGTTTGATCAATTCCGCAAGGAATGCCTCCTTTTCTTCCGTCCGCCTGAAAACGGACGGGGCGAAGCAGACAAGCATCATCCCGACCTCCTCCGAAGAATCGCCGGACATCCGTTCCATAAGTTCTGCCGCTTCTTTTTTCCGTTGCCGGACCGCCTGATAAACTGTGTGGGCGCGGATGTCCGGATCAGGATCGGTTTCTCCGAGCCGTATTGCCTCATCGAAGTCAAACCGGAGCAGATTGCGGAATGCCCGCCGCCGCAGGATCGGTTCCCCGGAATCATGCAAGACCTTGACGCATCCGTTTTTGTCATTGAACTGCTGCTCCGGCTTTTTCGTTTCCGGCATAATTTCTGTGCTGTATAGACTGCTGAAAGTTCCCAGCGCCAGCAGCAGTGGTTTCAGCTTCGTTTTTTTCAAACTTTTCATGCGCAGGCATCCTTGTTACTGCGGATTGAATCCGTGAATGAACGGCCTGTATTTATAACTGTCCCACGAGGGCGGAACGGTATCATTCGCCCCGCGTCCGCGGAACGTGACATAACCCATGCCGCCGATGTGCCCGTCCAGAAACAGCATATTGCATTCCCCGCGTCCCGGAATGACCGTCTTTGAGGCGGTAGTCCGCGGCCGCGGATCGCCCGCGCCATGCCGGAAAGCCAGGTTTTCCGCAAGCATGACGGAAAAATCGGAAAGATTCATGGAATCCATGACCAGGACGGTTAGTGTGGGCGACTTGATTTGCGGCAGTTTTCTCTGATATTGATTGATCCATCCGTGCGAGTTATCCAGCCCCGTAAGAAAGGTGTTGATCAGATAATGGGTGTAATAAAAACGATTGTCTGTGTAATATCCGAATGGAGTGGTTTCCGAAGGGCATACCAGTGTGCCGCGGGTGATGTCTTCGCCGTAGAATGTGATGCCGTAGCCGCTCTGCCCCGCATTCCCGTATCCGGAAAGCAAACCATACCAGAGATTCGCCTTCGACCAGTTTGTTTCTGTCGGCAGTGTATTTCTCGCCGGCACGATCCAGTCGGAATAATCACCGGAATATTGAGCGGCGGCAATCCCCATCTGTTTGAGATTATTTTTGCAGCTGATGCCTTTCGCCGTCTCCCTTGCCCTGTTCAGGGCGGGCAGAAGCATACTGGCAAGAATGGCGATGATCGCAATTACGATTAAAAGCTCTATTAGAGTGAAAATTCTCATTTTCACCCTGCGAAGTAAGAATGCCGAACAGGGAACAGGGAAACATTTGAACGATGGAACAATAGAACACTCAAATGAAGATGGAAGAAGTGAGACAGGGTGCGGATTGACTGTGCCTCTGTCCTGTTCCTGCCGGAATGATACACGTCCTTTACGAGTTTCCCTTATTAGGAATTTTATCAATGCGAATCTTTTTCTCTGCAAGGAACAACCTGCTTGTGCAATTGACATTTCAACCTCCATTGGATAAATTAATAT
>DXVA01000116.1 GCA_019408975.1 Lentisphaeria bacterium
AAGAGCCTGGCATCCGCGGAAGAATACCTCAGCAACCGCATGAGAACGGCAAAAGGTGCGATCGTCGGCAAATATCGTTTCGACCAGATGATCAACACCGACCCGAAGAAGATGAAACTCTCCCAGATGGAAGAGGACATGTATAAACTGATCGCTCCGGATGTGATGGAACGTTACGGCATCGAGGTCGTAAAAGTAGGAATCCGCACAATCAGTGTTCCGGAAAAGATTTCCGGCGAAATTGCAAAACGTATGAAAACCGAGCGTGAAACCGCCGCAGTCAGAGTCAAACAGCGCGGAAATGTCGAAGCGGAAAACATCAAGACCAAAGCCAATCAGATGAAGCGCGAGGAAATCACCAAGGCGGAAGCCAAAGCCAAGGAACTGATGGCTGCCGGCGATGCCAAAGCCGCGGAATTCTATTCCGTCTTCAATCAAAATCCCGAACTTGCCGCATTCCTGCGCAAACTGGATTCTCTGAAACGCATTCTCGGCACAAAAACCACGCTGATTCTTGATACGGAAGCCACTCCGTTCGATATCTTCAAGATCAAAGTCGGTTCCCTCGAACAGGAAAACACGCCTAAAAAATAACGGGAAAACGGGGATTGAATACAAATGGAAAATGACAACAGATATCAGAACGCGATGGACACGGCGGACAGCGGGCAGTTCTCTCAGGGGATGCTGGCTGTTTCGCGGATGTTCAAAGTGTTTTTTACACTGCTGACGATCGTCATCGGATTGATGGTGGTCTGGTTCTTTACTCTCGGCGGCTTTTTCATCGTGGACTCCACAAAGGAAGCCGTTCTTCTCCTGCAATTCGGCAAACTGAAAGAAAAATGCGAGCTCGGCGGAGTCTACTGGAGTTTCCCGTATCCGGTGAGTAAAATCATCAGGGTTCCGAAGACCAACCAGACGATCCGCAGCATGACATTCATGCCCGCCGACCGCACTTCCATCACGGAACGGAAAAATGACCAGAACGGCGCTGCGCCGAATGCCGCCCTGACTCCCGGGAAAGACGGTTTTCTGCTGACCGGCGACAACAGTATCATTCACACGGAATGGGAACTTGTCTATCAGGTCACGAAACCCGAAATTTATTATGAAAAGTGCCTGACGCCGGAACGTCCCCTCGACCCCGATGAAGTCATGAAAGGACTCGACGGAGAACTGCTCGGCACGCGCGGCGCGACCACCATGATCAAAAATGTGCTGGACGAGTGCATCATCAAAGTAACCGCCACATGGGACATCAAGGATATTCTCTACGACAAGACGACCGATTACATCAACGCGGTTGAAGCGCAGCTGGTCAAACAGCTCAATGACATGCAGATCGGAGTCACGGTGGAAAGCCTTGCCCTTCCGGTGAAACGCCCGCCGCTCCAGACCATTGCCGCATTCGATGAAGCAGCAAGCGCCAGCACGCAGGCGACAATTGAAATTGAAACAGCCAAAGCCAAAGCGATCGAAGCCGCCAACAGCGCAAAATCCCAGTCGGCAATGATCATCGCCGACGCGGAATCCTACAAAGCGCGCATTGAAGCGGAAGTCAAGGCTGACATCTCCTACTTTGAAGCAATCCTGAAAGAATACAAAAAGAACCCTGACGCCGTGATGGTCTCACTTTATTCGACCACTCTCGCGGATGCCATGGCACTCGTGAAAGATAAGTTTATCCTGAGCAAAGTCCCGAATTCAAAACAGGAACTCAGGCTCAAACTTAATCCGGAACCTGTAATCAAGAAAAATGAAGACAAGACAGCGAAGGATCAGAAATAATGAGTGAAACAGCACACAAACACGGTCCCGGATGCGCACATGATCACGCGCATGAACATACTTCCGCATGCGGATGCGGGCATCATCACGAAGCTTCTCCGGAAGAACCGACGCGCTGCATCTCCTGCGGTGCGCCGATCGGAGAAGGCGTGGGACATGGCAGGTCCATGGGCAGAATCGGCTTCGCAGTCGTCGGCGGTTTCCTGATCCTGAATTCCTATCTTTTCCGCTGGCTTCTGCCCGGACAGACTTTCGCCGCTGAACTCTGCGCTTTTATCGGTGCGGTCATTCTGGCGTTTCCAATCATTCTGACGGCTGTGAAAGACCTTTGCGAAGGACGCGTCTACATGAATGAACTGGTGGCGCTGGCAATCCTTGCCGCATTCACTTCGGCAGATTTCCGTGAAGCAGGAATCATCGCGTTCTTCCTGCTGGTGACAATCATCATTGAAACCCATACCGCAAGCGGCGCCCAGCGTTCTATTGAGGAACTGATCCGACTTGCGCCGGACACCGCACGCAAACTTGTAAACGGCGTCGCCACAGAGGTCAAGGTTTCCGAACTCGCACTCGGGGACATCATCAACGTCCGCCCCGGCGACAACTTCCCGGTCGACGGCGTGATCGTCAGCGGGCTCAGCGCGGTGAATCAGGCGTCAATCACCGGTGAATCGCTCCCCGTGGACAAGGCCGTCGGGGACGATGTCTTCGCCGGAACGCAGAACCTTTCCGGAAGCGTGGACGTCAAGATCACGAAAGTCGGAAGCGATACCACTCTCGGCAAGGTCAAAGATATGATTCTTGCGGCGGAAAAGAGCAAAACTCCGGTGGTCCGGCTGATCGACAAATATGCGGCATTCTATACGCCGACGATTCTGATGCTTGCCATCATCACATGGTGGCTCTCCAATGGGGATATGGAGCGCGTCATCACCCTGCTGGTGATCGCATGTCCGTGCGCGGTGGTTCTTGCAACCCCGACTACGGTCGTCGCCTCGGTGGCCGCGGCTGCGCGCCTCGGCATCCTGGTCAAGAATGTCAGCCATCTCGTGGAACTTGCCTCCAGAATCCGTGCGTTCGTATTCGATAAGACCGGAACACTGACAGAGGGGCAGCTTGCCGTTGCAAAACTGGGTCCCGTCGACGGCGTGGAGCCTGCGGAACTTCTGATGATCGCCTCCTCCATCGAAGCGCACAGCAATCACCCGACAGCTCTTGCGCTTCAGAAGCTTGCAAAAGAAGTCGGCATCCAGCCGCAGCAGGTTACGGATTTCAAAGAAACTCCCGGAACTGGTGTGGAAGGCACCTTGAACGGCAAAACCACGCTGGTCGGGCGAGCCATCTGGCTGAAAGCATTCCATATCGCGCTTCCCGAAGCGCAACCGGAAGAATCCACCGGAATGAGCGTGGTTTATGTTGCACAGGATGGAAAGCTGATCGGCTGGATCGGATTCCGCGATAAAATCCGCTCCGAATCCGCAGAAGCGATCCGCCGCCTGAAAGAACTCGGCATCAAGCGTTGCGCAATGGTCACCGGCGACCGTGAAAGCGTCGCCAAAGGCGTTGCCGCAAAATTGAATATCGATGAATTCAAAGGGGATTGCCTTCCGGAAGGAAAAGTCGCTTACATTGAAGATCTGAAAAAGAGCAGTCTGGTTGCGTTCGTAGGTGACGGTGTCAACGATGCACCGGCGCTTGCCGCTGGCGATCTTGGCATCGCGATGGGCGCGATAGGAAGCGACATTGCCATCAACAGCGCTTCGATCGCTCTGATGACCAATGACCTGCGCCGCATTCCGATGCTGATCACGCTGGCAAGAAAGTCAAGCACGATCATTCACCAGAACGTTGCTTTCGGTTTCCTGTTTGTGCTGTGCGGCATTGTGCTCTCCGTCTTCGGATGGATGGGACCGATCGCCGCCGCAATGTTCCATACATGCAGTACCTTGATCATTATATTCAACAGCGCCCGTCTTCTCCGGACTGGAGAAGATGCGACAAGTCAGGAATTGAGTTCCTGGCGCCGCGCACTGATCCAAGAGGCTGCGGAAGAAGCGAAACAATAAATCAGAGGGACTTTGCAATGGTTGAGATGGCGACAAAAGAATCGAATATCATAGTCAGTTCCGTGGGGCTCGTCAAGGAGTTCAGGGATTTCTGGAACCGCCCGAAGGCAAAGGCCGTCAACGACCTTGATTTCGAGGTCCGGGAAGGCGAAATTCTCGGACTGCTCGGTCCGAACGGTTCCGGCAAATCGACTACGGTGAAAATGCTGCTCGGCCTGCTTTATCCGACTGCGGGGCGCCTGACCGTTTTCGGCAAGTCGCCGCGTGATGTGGATACCAAACGCCTGATCGGGTATCTGCCGGAAGAGTCCTATCTCTACAAGTATCTGACCGCTTATGAAACATTGGATTTCTTTGGTTCGCTGTTCAACCTTTCCGGGCTCGAACGCCGGAAGCGGAGCGAACAGCTGCTTGAGATGGTCGGGCTCTCCCATGCGAAGAACCGTCCCGTCGGAGAATTCTCCAAAGGGATGTCGCGCCGCATCGGGCTTGCCCAGGCGATGATCAACGACCCGTCCCTCCTGATTCTCGACGAGCCGACCTCCGGGCTCGACCCGCTTGGCTGCCGTGAAGTCAAGGACCTGATTCATATGCTGAAAAAACGCGGCAAGACCGTAATCGTGACAAGCCATCTCCTCAGCGATATCGAAGACGTCTGCGACCGTGTCATTATTCTTTACGGCGGGCAGATCCGGGCGCAGGGCACATTGAACGAGCTCCTGACAATCGAAGGCACCAACCGCATTACAACTCCGCAGCTTCCGCCGGAAGTCATGGAAAAGGTACTTGCGATTCTGCGCAGTTCACTTTCCGACGATCAGTTCAAGGTGGATCATCCCCGTATGTCGCTGGAAGATTTCTTCCTTGACGTCGTCAACAAAGCGCAATCTGAAAGTGTCGAAACTTACGGTGCGCGTTCCGGCGGGCATATTGCCGAATATCTTTCGGCGGATGCTCAGGAAGATTCCGCAAGAGAACTGCTTGACTCCCTGACAAAGAAAGACAAGGACGTGGAGAAACCGCAGGAACCCGTTGCCGAGGCTCCGAAGATCGACACTAAAACGCTGGAAGATCTCAGTGACGATCTCCTGCGCAAAAAGGAACCGAAGAAGGAAGAACCCGCGACTCCGGCGATCGACCTCTCGGAAGCCAATGAGAAACTGAGGGACATCCTTTCTCCGAAAGATTCAAAGTGATGCGAGGCGGACAATGACATCATTTCTCGCAATAGTCAAACTCACCTGCCGGTCGGCGATGCGGTCCAATGTGTTCCGCTTCCTGCTGTTCCTGCTGATTGTCTGCGTCATACTTGTACCGAATACGATCAAGGGCGACGGCACAGCCTACGGTTATATCCAGGTCATGCTCGAATACAGCACTGGAATCGTGGCGCTGATTCTTTCCACCTCAATCATCTGGCTCTCATGTTCCGAATTCTGCACGGATATGGAAAACGGGCAGATCCATATGATCTTCGTCAAACCCGTATCCCGCATTACGGTATGGTTCGGTAAATTCACAGGTGTCTTTCTGATTCATCTGGTTCTGCTGATCATCGCATCCGTATTCATTTATGCCTTCGTAATGTTCCAGTATAACCGGCAGAAGTTCACGCCGGAAGAACGTGCGAAAATGGAGAATGAGGTTTTCGCAGGACGCAGAAGCTACCTGCCTGTAATCAAGGACTTGAACAAGCAGGTGGAACAGGTGGTGGCGGAACGCATCAAGAAAGCGAATACTCTGGGCGAAAAACTTCCGGATATGAGCGGCGGTGAACGGCGGAAATATCTGGAAACGGTCAAAATGGAACTTCTGGCGCAGATGGGTGAAGTAAGGCCCGGCGAGGTTCAGCAGTGGTATTACGACACACTGCCGAAATCTTATGACGGCCCGGTTTTTGTCCGTTACAAAATTTATTCCGGCACCCTTTTTTCCAAAGACCAGAAAATGGCATTCGGGACATGGCTGATCCGTTACGTTCAGATCATTTATGATGAAAATTCAACAACCGAACCGAAAAAAATCGTGGACCGTAAAGAATATCAGATACAGAAACCACCGGAACAGATTGTCTGCGGCATCTATAACGAGTTTCCGGTCAACGGGGCAACCCTGATCTATGACGGGACGGCATATCTGCGTTTTGCAAACCTCGGGCAGCCCGGTTCGGATACGCTTCATTTCCAGGTGACGGACAGTCCGCGGCTGTTGATCAAGCAGGCTTCTTTCCTCAACAACTACGCGCGGGCGGTCTTTACAACAGCGCTCGGCATCTTCGCCCTCGGACTGATTGCCTGTTCCGCATCGGCGTTCCTTTCCATGCCGACGGCAATCTTCATTACAATATCTTACGTTCTCACGGGAATGTTCTCAAGTTACATCATTACGTCCATCGATTCGACCAGCGAGGGAGTGGATGTAAACTTTCTGGATGCCGTCGGAACTTATACGGGCAAGGTCATGATGTCCCTGCTGATTCCGGTCCAGAGCTTTTTCGTTTCCGGCTCGCTCGCAACGGGTGAACTGATCGAATACGGATTTATCATGCAGCTTCTGGTTTTCAACATCATATTGAAGGGGCTCCCTCTTTGTGCGCTCGGAGTTTATCTCTACTGGCGCAGAGAAGTCGCCCAGGCAATGAAGCAATAGGACGGGTAAACGGCTATGACAGAAAAGCGTCCGATCGTTTTAATCGCATTTGTGGCTGGGATACTTCTTCTGGCCGGCAATATGTTCGTCCAGTCGCGTCTGGACAGCAGCATCAGGGAAAATAAACTCATCGACGAACAGTTCGTCGAGGGAGCGCCGCCGATGGTGGCGTTCACGACGGTTGCGCTCGGCGGATTCCGCGGTCTGATTGCGGACTTCCTCTGGCTCCGCGCGATTTCCATGCAGGAGCAGGGCAAATATTTTGAGATGGTCCAGCTTGCCTCTTGGATCATGAAGCTTCAGCCGAAATCCACGGCGACGGCGGCATATCTCGCATGGAACATGGCATACAATATATCCGTGACGTACAGTTCCCCGGCAGACCGCTGGCGCTGGGTCAACAAGGGAATTGATCTTTACCATGAAGCATTGCAGTACAATCCGAATGATCCGGTGCTTTACAAGGAACTCGGCTGGATCTATCAGCACAAACTTGGAAATATTCTCGATGACGCCCAGCGTTATTACAAATACCAGATGGCGCTCCGCATGATCACCATTCTCGGCAAACATTATCCGGACTGGAAACAGCTTGCAGAAACTCCGGCGACCGAAGCGGGGCTGAAATCCACACTCAAGCCGGAATCGGCTTTCTTCATCGAAATGAAGGATGCCGGTTATGATTCACTGGATCAGCTTTCCGAGGCATTCCGTGAAGCAGAAGGAGTATTTCCGGAAAAGCTGGCGGTCAAGATGAAGAACAAGGATGAAATCAAGCTGGTTACGGACTACCTGCGTGTCAGGTGGCTGAAGGACGCCACCATGCTGACTCCTTCCGATGTCTTGAGAGTCAATGAAAAATACGGCGATCTGGACTGGGTCCTCCCGGAATCGTTCGCAATTTACTGGGCAATGCTCGGCATTGAAAAAAGCCCGGACCGCAAGAGCGTGGATTGCAGCCGTATGATTACGCAGTCGCTTCAGGTGACGTTTACAAACGGGCGCATGTTGTTCCCCGGAGACAAGCCCGCCGAGAACTTCCTGCTGATCCCGAATTTCTCCGTCGCGGATGCCGTCCGCCAGTCTTATCTCGACGCAATTCAGGAAAATCCGGATATCAAATCTTTCCGTGACGCATATGAGAATTTCATGTCGCGCGCCATCACCACCATGTACAGCTATGGACAATACACCAAGGCACAGGAATTCTACGATTACCTGACGGATCATAAAAAGAACCGGGATACCCGTCTGCCTTTCGATCAGTTTGTCTTGAAACACTGGCAGGAAGAAATCAAGGACGCCGGATTCAAGCAGGCGAATGACATGATCAACGGCCTGATTTTCCGAAGCTGCGTGCTCCTCGGTTACGGAGATAAAACGGCGGCGGATGCTCATCTCCAGCTTGCGCGGATGGCTTATAACAGGTATATGAAGGACATGGGAACCGAATCCCGTACGGCACTGCCTCCTTTCTCCCAGATGACTTCGGAAATCGCGCAGGCATGTATCCGCAGTCTGCCGGGGGAAATAGCAGACCGGATCAAGGCACAGCTTCTGCTGGAAGCCCAGCAGGCGCCTTCAGAAAACAAAACGGAAAACAAGGCGGAAGCGGCACCTGCCAACTGATACAGGCAGATATAACAAAAAAACACCGGAAGGTTCAAATCTTTCCGGCATTTTTTTATTCAGTTCTTCATTTCATCCACGCCGTGACGTCGGCTTTTTGGATGCATTGGAGATAATCCGGTTCTGCGCATTGCTGCGCGCCGCAAAAGAACGGGATTTTATCGAATTCAATTGCGGACGGGGAGAATTGCGAGGCTGCTGCGGAGGCTTCATGATTTCTTATCGTTCAGTTTGTCAAGGTCTTTTTGAACGTAATCAACCACCTTCTCAAACTTCTTGACGTTTTCCTCATCGACATCCATCAGGGTCTTGTGCGCATCAAGCACCGTCTGGGCATTGACAATCTTATCCGCGGCACCGTTCGCGGCGTCCGCCTGGACATCAAGCGACACCGCCCCCTCCGCGAAATGGAACAGCTTTTTCAAGCCAAGTCCGAACAAAAGAGATTTATTCAGTTCACCGGCATTGAAAATCGTCATAACCGCATCAATTTTTTTAGAGCGAAGCCCCAGCATGGCAAGAATCCCCATGAAAGTACTGTCCATTCCGGTACATGCGGAAAGATCCACGTCAACTCTCTTGAAGACGACACTTTCCAAGTCCTTTGCCAGACTGCGCAACGGCGGCGCACACTCAAATGTAGCACGTCCGTTTACCTTGATGCTGTAAACACCGTCATTGCTGGCGATCAGAACCTCTGCATTTTTCATTGTGTACCTTCCCTCTTGCTTGATTATTTGCCGATTACAGCCTTGATGCGCCTGACGCCGCGGCTGGAACTTTCCTCTTTCACAATCTTGAAGTGCTCAAGGTCGCCTGTATTTGCCGCATGGGGGCCTCCGCAGATTTCCTTGCTGAATCCGCCCATTGTATATACGCGGACTTTCTCCCCGTATTTATCGCCGAAAAGACCGATGGCGCCCTGCGCCTTTGCCTCTTCCACGCCCATTTCCTCGCAGACAACCGGTGCTTTCGCCTCAATCGCTTCATTTACAAGCTTTTCAACTTCTGCAATCTGCTCCGGCGTCATCTTGTCCGGATGCGAAAAGTCAAAACGCAGACGTTCCGCATTGATGTTGGAACCCTTCTGAGCCACATGTGTTCCCAGAACTTTTCTCAAAGCGGCATGAAGCAGATGCGTTGCGGTATGAAGTTTCGCGGATTCTTCGGAATGATCGGCAAGCCCGCCCTTGAACTTCTGTTCGGCGCCTTTTCTCGAAAGCTCCTGATGCTTTGCATAAGCATCTTCATAACCTTTCAAATCGACTTTGAATCCCTTTTCCTGCGCCATTTCAACGGTCAGTTCAATCGGGAAACCGAAAGTTTCATAAAGATAAAAAGCGTTCTTTCCGCTGACGACTTTGTTCTGGATATGCGCGGGAACGCGGGCAATCAGTTTTTCAAATTCCGCAGTCCCCTTCTCAAGCGCCTGCTGGAACTGTTCCTCCTCGCGGGTGAACTCCTCCAGAATCTGCCTGGAATTGGCTTCCAGTTCAGGATAGAACTCCTTGTAGTCACGAATCACAACTTCCGCCAGTTTTGCCGTAAACAATCCGTTCACGCCGAGCTTGCGCGCTTCGCGGATCATTCTGCGGATCAGACGGCGCAGGACATAAGCCTGATCGACTTTGCCGGGAGTAATGCCGTCCGCCATGATAAATGTCGCCGCACGCGCATGTTCCACGACAATGCGCTCGGAACGGCTTCTTTCTTCACCGTCCTGATGCGCCACGCCGCGAAGCAGGTCCAGTTCCGCAAACAGCGGAGCGAAAAGTTCCGTCTCGTAACAGCTCTTTTTCCCCTGAAGGATCGCCGTCACACGTTCAACGCCCATGCCGGTATCCACATTCTTCTGCGCGAGAGGTTCAAATTTGCCGTCGGCTGTTTTGTTATACTGCATGAAAACGTCATTCCAGATTTCAACCCACAGTTTATTCCTGGGGTCGAAGGTCTCGGGAGCCGGAAGCGGCCCGGTCCAGTAGAACATCTCCGTATCGGGACCGCAGGGGCCGGTCTGTCCGGCGGGCCCCCACCAGTTATCCTCTTTCGCACACTTTGCGATCCGTTTCTCCGGAATGCCGAGAGAACGCCACTGATTGAACGCCTCCTCGTCAAACGGCGCGTTTTCATCACCTGCAAACACCGTCACAGCCAGCATTTCCACCGGGATACCAAGATACTCTTTCGAGGTCAGAAACTCAAAACTGAATTCAATCGCCTCTTTCTTGAAATAATCTCCGAGCGACCAGTTGCCCAGCATTTCAAAAAATGTGAGATGCACAGGATCGCCGACTTCGTCAATATCACCGGTCCGAATGCATTTCTGCACATCGGTAAGGCGCGTTCCCTGGGGATGTTTGCCGCCGAGCAGATAAGGAACCAGCGGATGCATTCCGGCAGTGGTGAAAAGAACGGTGGGATCGTTGTCGGGAATAAGGGAGGCACTCTTGATGACGGAGTGACCTTTGCTCTGGAAAAAGCCCAGGTATTTTTTTCTTAGATCATACGCTTTCATTTGTCTGAATCTTTATTTAATGAGTCTGAAATTTAGTATTATTTCAAATAATATAGTCCCTGTTCCGGCAATATACAATACAAAGAGCCGTAAATTCACTCAAAAACCGGGGATTCCATCGGCGCCGGGGAGAAAACAGGAAAAATATCGAAAATGGACTTGCCTATTTTCATTCCCGGAGTTAAGTTGTATTTCCGAAACCATCTGGAAGGAGCTTTGAATGTTTCGTTTTGCCTGTTTTATTCTATTCATTCCCGCACTTGTACTGCTGACCTCATGCATGGGATGGTTCGAGAGCGCCCCGGAACCGCTGACACCGCCGTTTGAAGAAACAGTTTCCGCACAATCCGTCAAGTTCGGCGCCGGGCCTGTCAAGGACACCGATGCAGTCAACATGATGATCACCTCCCTGACCATGACTCTGGTTTCACGGGGAGAGGGAGCCATTTCCTTCGCAATCACAGGCGAATCCAATGCGAAAAAACTGGCGTTCCGCGTTATGCAGAAGATGGTGGATCAGAAACTTGCCGACTATGCGGTTTCAGAGCCGCAATATATCGTCGGCTCTTTTGTCAATGAGGATCTGGAGTGGACATTGCGCATAGTCAAAGCAAATTCCGGTCAACGCCTCTTTTCAAAAATGATTCCGCTCCGGAAGAAAGAAAACTTCGGCAGGAACACACCCGCCGCCGTTCAGCAGTGAGGATTTCTCAGGCTTCCGGCCAGTCTGCCGGAGGAAAATGCCCACTGCATGTTGTAACCGCCGCAGGGCCCGGCAAGATCCAGAATCTCGCCGGCAAAGTAAAGCCCTTTCACAAGCCG
Organism: Lentisphaeria bacterium; assembly: GCA_019408975.1. GTDB lineage: Bacteria > Verrucomicrobiota > Lentisphaeria > Victivallales > UBA1829 > UBA11452. The sequence continues at coordinate 11,470 of DXVA01000116.1, forward strand.
GCTCTCCAGCGTCGCCGGATGAATCTCCTTCAGGGAAACTCCTCCGCGCATCGCCATAGCCTTGCCCAGCGGGCCCGCCCCGTAAACGGTCAGCGGCAAAGCCGTCAGATTGTCAAGCAGGGTGTCGCGCTGAACCGCTGAAAGATTGCACGCTTTCACCTCATAACACTCGGAAAGATCGCAGATCATATCCGCCACGGAACGGACAATATGCCGCGCAAGATGCGAACGGATCAGCTTCCAGCCATCCTCGCGTCTCCAGCGCTCAAGCTCCACAGCCCAATCTTCCCTGCCCCATTCCGGACGGACACAGAGGAACAGTTCCGAATCGCCGTTTTCGGCACAGAGTGCGGCGGCGTCTCCGGCAAGATCAAGCGCGGAAAAACCGGAAAGTCCCTCATGGGTGAAAAGCAGGCTCCCGACTGTTTCAGCCACACGATGCTTTCCCGTCTTCATAAAGAGCCGCACACGTTCCAGACTGACTCCGGCAAGGGATTTGACCCAATCCTCGCGAATCAGAAGCGGAGCAACCGCGGGAAGCGGTTTTACAACAGAGTGCCCGAGCATCTCCGCAAGCTTCAGTCCGGCGGCGCTGCCAAGCCCTTTCCATGCCGTGCCGCCTGCCGCAAGAATCACTCTTTCAAAGGGGATTGCAATCCCGTTGACGCGGATTCCGGAAACAACGCCGTTTTCCGTCAGTATCTCCGAAACTTCGGATGATGTCTTGACGACAGCGTGTGATGC
>DXVA01000117.1:0-1032 GCA_019408975.1 Lentisphaeria bacterium
GCGTGCACGGGTGCCAGAAGTGGCGCAGATTCAGGTCTACGAGTTCATTTGGTTTCATTGTCATCCTTCAAATCTTTCTGAACGACGGTTCCGGGGCGCATGGCGACGTCCGGCCAGATTTTCCTGCCGGGATAGATCGCGCTGTGAATGCCCGTATGGACATTGTCCCCGATGATGGAGCCGAATTTGCGGCGGCAGGTGTCCACCAGTTCCCCGTTGACCATGGAACGGTGGTTCCTGCCGTCGTGCCTGAAATTGGAAATGATGGTGCCCGCGCCGAAATTGGTCTTCGGGCAGACGATTGAATCGCCGATATAAGAAAGGTGCCCCGCGGCGACATGGTCCATCAGAATCGAGTTTTTGATCTCGACCGCCTGTCCCACGTGACATTTATCCCCGATAAAGGTTGTGCCGCGGATATAGCAGTTCGGTCCGATCTTGCAGTCCCTGCCGATCATGACCACGCCTTCCATGTAGACGCCGGGGAGAATCACGGAGCCTTCGCCGAGAATCAGCGCGCCGTCGATCGTGACCCGTTCGCGGACCGTCCCCGCGATCCGGCTCTCTTTGATGTTGCCGAGCAGATCCTCGTTGATCGCCAGAATGTGCCACGGATATACGATATGGAACGATTTTTCATCCGCTGTAACAGTGACCGCATTTGCGTCTGCCTCCTCATTGTCGGAGAGCCATGCGACAGTTTTCCCGTTTGCTGTGACTGTGAAATTTCCGCAACCCTGCGCAAGAATTTCAATCAGGGCGCGCGACGGCCAGAAATCCGCGGCGGCGGAGAGCCGCTTTGCAACCGGCAGATGCGCCAGTTCAAAGAGTCCGTTCCAGCGTTTTTCCAGTGCGCCTTTGAGTGTCGTTCCCGCAACCTGTATTTCGAGCGCCGTCCGGCGGCAGGTCAGCGGTTCGAGAAGTTTTGCATCTCCCGATTCAAAGATCCGTATCATATCATGCCAGCTCCTTTTTTACGGCTTCCGTAAGTTTTCCGAGCCAGTGCTCGACGTCGGCGGCGTCTTTTGCTTC
>DXVA01000117.1:1042-12102 GCA_019408975.1 Lentisphaeria bacterium
GGACGACGACGCGCCCGCTTGCCTGAAGCGCTTTGTCGGCGTCGGCGATTACGGAGGAGAGCAGTTTCAGCTGTTCGATCGGAACCCGTTCGCGGACCGGCATACTGACGAGCTTCTGCGGGTATTCCTCCATGAACGCCGCCAGTTCCTTGAGCGGTTTGTCCTTTTCTTTCATGAGGTTCAGCACATGAAGCGCGGAGATGATGCCGTCACCGGTGGTTACGTAATCAAGGAAGATCAGGTGGCCGGACTGTTCTCCGCCGAGCGAGAGGTTCATTTCACGCATCTTCTCAATGACGTAGCGGTCGCCGACCGCCGTCACTTCGACATGGATTCCTGCCGTTTTCATGGCGGCGAGAAGTCCGAGATTGCTCATGCTTGTCACCGCGATGGCGTTGTTGGAAAGACGCCCGTGTCCCTTGTAATCCAGTGCGCAGAGCCCGATGATGCGGTCGCCGTTGACTACATTGCCGTCTGCATCGCAGAAAATGACGCGGTCTGCGTCGCCGTCAAGGGAGATGCCGATGTCCGCGCCGTATTCTTTCACGAGCTTCGACATGTTTTCGGGGTGTGTCGCACCGCACCCGGCGTTGATGTTGAAACCGTCCGGCTCTACGGCGGTCGTGATCACTTCCACGCCGAGTTCACGGAAAATCAGCGGGGCGATGGAGTAGGCAGCGCCGTTCGCACAGTCGAGAACCGCCTTGATTCCCTTGAGTGAGTGGTTTTTGATGGAGCTTTTTGCGAATTCGATGTAGCGTCCGCGTGCATCGTCGATACGGTATGCCTTGCCGATTCTGCGGGAACCCTGAAGTTCGTTGCCGTGTTCGGATTCGATAATGTAGTGTTCGATGCGCGACTCGACATCGTCAGGCAGTTTGAACCCGTCCGCACTGAAAATCTTGATTCCGTTGTCGTCGGAAGGATTATGGGAGGCTGTGATCATGATGCCGCAGTCCGCGCCCATGGATTTTGTGAGATGTGCGACTGCGGGCGTCGGCATGGGACCGACCTCAAGCACATTCATGCCCATGCTGACCAGTCCGCTTGTGAGAGCTGTTTCGAGCATGTAACCGGAAAGCCTGGTATCTTTTCCGAGAACGACTTTTGGTGTATTGTCCCCGGCGCCGAATACGTGGGCGATGGATTTTCCGACACGGAGGGCTGTCTCCGGAGTGATTGGATAAACGTTAGCTTTGCCCCTGATGCCGTCGGTTCCGAATAATTTTCCCATAGGAGGACTCCTTTTCTGTTAAAAAACTTAGGTCTATAAAATAACGTCATTTCAGGAATATGGCAACTTTCCGAGACAACTTTTCGTTCAAAAAGCCGTTTAGTAGGACAAAAACCGCGAAAAAAATGCAATATACTTGCGAAGTCCGCTTGCCTTTTGCATGAAAGCATGTATATTCTGTTCCCTGTCAACTCGATGATGTCGGGGCGTAGCTCAGTCTGGTTGGAGCGCTACGTTCGGGACGTAGAGGTCGCTGGTTCGAATCCAGTCGCCCCGACCATTTTCTTGATTCTCCGCCGACCGGTCTTCTGGTCGGTTTTTTCGTTTCGGGGGTAAATTTGAGCTCAACTCGCGTTTTGTCCGAAAGCGGAGAATGGCTTAACATCCATTTGAAAACCGATGGAAAATGGAACAATAAACGGGTTATTCTCTTCACCGAATATCGCGATACCCATGCCTGGCTGCAAACGATTCTGGCTCACAACGGATTCGGTGGAGAACATCTGATGGTCATGCATGGAAGCTTGCTGCCGGAGGAGAGAGAAGCAGTTAAAGCCGCCTTTCAAACTTCTCCGGAAAATTCTCCTGTCCGGATTCTGCTGGCAACAGATGCCGCCTCGGAAGGAATTGACTTGCAGAACTACTGCAATTTCATGATCCATGTGGAAATTCCGTGGAATCCTAACGTTATGGAACAGCGTAACGGCCGCATTGACCGACATGGACAGAAGGAAAGTTCTGTGTTCATCTGGCACCCGGTGGGAAAAGGCTTTGAATCCACCGATACCAGTTGCAAGCCCGGCGATATTGCAGGAGACTGTGAGTATCTGATGCGTGCTGCCATAAAGGTCAATAATATCCGGGAAGATCTTGGCAGTGTTGGCTCCGTAATCGCACGTCAAATTGAAGACGCAATGTTGGGAAAAAGTTCTACCTTTGATGTTTCAGCTGCGGAAGAAAAACGCAAACGGGCGGGCAAGTATCTCGCCGCAGAAAAACGCCTGCAGGAACGAATCAAAAGGCTGCATGAACATTTGCTGGAAGCGGAAAATGATTTTCACTTGACCCCTCAGCACATTGCCAATGCGGTTCAAGTGGCTTTGGACATTGCGGGAAAACCTGCTTTAAAGCCTGTGGGACGTCCGGGTCTGCCTTCAGGAAGTGCCTTCGATGTCCCTGCGCTAAGCGGCTCATGGAGTCAGGCGTTGAACGGGCTGAACCATCCTCACACCGGAGAAAAGCGGGCGATCACCTTCGACCATGCTTTGATGAAGGGGCGTGAAGATCTGGTTCTGGCGCATTTGAATCATAAGCTGGTCCAGATGTCGTTGCGCCTTTTGAGGGAGGAAATTTGGAGCCTGGAAGATGTAAAACATCTCCACCGGGTGGCAATTAAAAGCGTTCCCGGAATTGAAAATCCGCAGGCGATAGTCTGGTCCCGTTTGGTTATTACCGGAGGAGACCATCACCGTTTGCATGAGGAATTGACTGTTTCCGGCGGAGAACTCCGGCATGATTCTTTCAGGCGTATTGCTACGCAGAAAGACTTGAATGCACTTTTGAACTCCGGTTCTGCGCTGGATAAGGTTCCTGATACCGCTTTTGCTGTTCTCAAAGAGCGTTTTCAACAGAATGAAACTTCTATTATGGCGGCTGTAGATGCCCGTTCACGTGACCGACTGGACACTTTGCGGAATACCATTGAGCTGCGCAAACAGGGGGAAATAAAAGATATCATCCACATTCTGGATGATTTGGATGCCAATATCCGCAGGGAACTGGACGAACCGGAAGAACTTCAGCTGACATTCGCTTTTTACAACGAAATGGAGCAGAATCAGCTGAAAAAGGACCGCAATGCTCTGCGTGCCCGGCTGGAACGGATTCCTGATGAAAAGAAACAGGAAACGGCAATGATCGAAAAGCACTATGCCGATCCCGAGGCGAGAACCTTCCCTGTGGCGGTCATCTTCCTCGTTCCGCAAACGAAAGCATGGGGGGCAAAATAATGGCAAGAAATCTTTCCAAACATGCCGAATGGCTTTCGCTGGTCGAAGTTTCCGGACCATTCCTGGCAGTCGCTGTATTGGACCGTGTGTTTCCGCAGGGATTGGAGGCAATCTATCCCGAAGCCAAGCGGCACATTCGTTCTGCGTATGAAGAATGGTGCGATGCTGTTTCCGAGGATGACAAGGATTTACAGGCGCTTCATAAGGAATGGGTGCATTTGGTAATTTCCGACTTTCTGGAGATACCGGACAAAGTTTTGCTGCCGGGAAATTCCGTTCAAGTTCCGTCAGATAACGGCGTCGGTGGCTATTCCCCGGAATTCGTGTTGCAGGATGAAGATGCCAAACCGAAACTTTTCGTTGGGGTCTATCCTCCGGGGACAAATCTTACCGCTATAGACAGACGCAGTGACTGGACAGCCTCTCCCCTGGACAAAATGACCAAACTCTGCCGGGTGAAGGACGTTCGCCTGGGACTGCTTACTAACGGCGAAGAGTGGATGCTTGTCAACGCCCCGAACGGCAAAACTTCCGGCAGTGTGACTTGGTATGCCCGTCTATGGTTCCAGGAACCGCGGACCTTGCAGGCGTTTTCTTCGCTTCTGGGGGTTCGTCGTTTCTTCGGTCCGGAAAACGAAACTCTTCCGGCGCTTATGGATGAATCGCTTGATTGTCTGGAAGAAGTTACCGACACACTTGGCGATCAGGTGCGCACAGCCGTGGAAGTTCTGATTCAAGGTCTGGATAAAGCGGATCAGGACCGCAACCGGGAACTCCTGCGCGATATAAGACCGGCGGAACTCTACGAAGCCGGACTTACCGTCATGATGCGGCTCGTTTTCCTTCTTTGTGCGGAGGAACGGGGGCTCCTGTTGCTGGGGACGGAGCTTTACGATCAGAATTACGCCGTTTCCACTTTGCGCAGTCAGTTGGCGAGCGAAGCGGATAAACACGGAGCAGAAATCCTAGAACGGCGGCACGATGCCTGGGCGCGTCTGCTGGCGATCTTTCGGGCCGTTTATGGTGGCTTGGAGCATGCCGAGGTGCGCTTGCCTGCTTTGGGCGGCTCCATCTTTGATCCGGATAAGTATCCGTTCCTTGAAGGACGAGCCAAGGGAACCTGCTGGAAGGAGTGCAATCCAACCCCGCTGCCCATTGACAACCGGACGGTTCTCCTGCTGTTGAACTCTTTGCAGGTGCTGGAACAGACCGGCGGCGCGATCCTGCTCTCTTATCGGGCACTGGACGTGGAACAAATCGGGCACATTTATGAAGGTCTGCTGGAACATACCGCTGCCCGTACACCGGAAATTACGCTGGGTTTGCGAGGCTCCGCCAAGGCGAAAAATCCGAACATCACCCTTCCGGAACTGGAATCGCTGGCGCTGGAATCGGAAAAGAAACTTTTCGACCGGATCAAAGATATTACCGGCCGTTCTCCGGCCGCCATCAAGAATGCATACAATAAAACGGTTGATACGGCTTTGCTGGATAAACTTTCCGCCGTCTGTGGTGCGGATCGGGATTTGGTGGAACGCATCACCCCGTATGCCAATTTGCTTCGAATGGACGCATGGGAACAGCCTCTGGTCTATCAAAAAGGATCTTTCATGGTGACATTGGGACAGGACCGCCGGGAATCCGGAACCCATTACACACCGAAGATTCTGACCGAGAAAATTGTCAAAACTACATTGGAGCCGGTTGTATACATTGGACCCGCTGAAGGAAAAGAGCGGAAGGATTGGCAGCTGAAACCTCCGGCGGAACTGCTGAATCTCAAAATTTGCGATCCGGCAATGGGCTCGGGGGCTTTTCTGGTGCAGGTGTGCCGTTACCTTGCCGACCGGCTTTACGAGGCTTGGGAACAGGCGGAAAAGGACGGTAAGTTCATCAATACCGAAGGAGAAGTCTGCGAGATCCCGCCGAAAGAAAAGATGTCGGAGCAAATTGATGACAGAATCAACGCGGCCCGTCGCCTGATCGCGGAAAAATGTCTTTACGGGGTGGACATCAATCCGCTGGCGGTGGAACTGGCAAAACTTTCCATCTGGCTTGTCACGATCTCCAAGGGCAGACCGTTCGGATTTCTGGACCATAACCTGAAACCCGGAGACAGTCTGCTCGGCATTCATGACATCAACCAGTTGCGCGAACTGAAAATGAAGCCGGACGGAACCGGTTATGCCCATCTTTTCGGAAAGGGCATCACGAATGCCATTGATGAAGTTCTGAAGCTGCGAGAACAAATTCGCTCCGTCCCCATCCGGGATATCACCGATGTCCAATACATGGAACGACTGAACAGCCAGACGCAGGCATCGCTTGTCAAAGTCAAACTTCTGGCCGACCTCTTTATTGGAGAAGTCTTCTCTTTCAAGGGACGGGAGAACAAATTTCAGGAGACCTTGGATTTGCTTTCCACCGATGCAGCAGCTATCATGGAAGGGGAGGATTCTGTTCTTCGGGAATATCATGCCAAAGCACAGCAGAAGTTGGATGAGGATTTGCCATCCGGCAAGCCGCATCGCCGCCCGTTCCATTGGGCGATTGAGTTCCCCGAGGTGTTCCGCAACGGCGGCTTTGACGCTATCTGCGGCAATCCTCCATTCAGCGGAGGACAACACCTGACCGGAACCTTGGGGACGGCGTATCGGGATTATTTGGTAAAAAACATCGCCGACGATGCCAGAGGCTCCGCCGATCTGGTCGCTTATTTTTATTTGAACAACTTCGACCTCCTGAAGGACGGCGGATTTTTCGGCTTGATTGCCTGCAATACCATTGCGGAGGGCGACACCCGGCAAGTTGGCTTGGAACGGCTATTGAAACAAGGCGCAACGATCATCGCCGCCGATCCCAACATGCCGTGGCCGGGCAAAGCCGCGGTGGTGATCTCCCCCGTCCATATCGCAAAAAATGTGGAATGGCACGGGAAATTTGTGCTGAATGGTCAGGAAGTCGACACCATTTCCGCCTTCCTTTCGGCACAGGAGGAATGGTCGCCCAAGGTGCTGAAAGCCAATGCCAACGAATCCTTTATTGGTTCATACGTTTTGGGGATGGGATTCACCATGAGCGAAGCCGAAGCTCAAGCATTTATTGCCAAAGATCCTAAAAACAGTGAGGTGTTGTTCCCTTACCTCAATGGCGACGATTTGAACTCCGATCCCGAACAGAAGCCCTCCCGCTGGGTGATCAACTTTTTCGACTGGCCGCTGGATCGAGATGCGGAAGGCAGCTGGGCGACCGCGACAGAAAAACAAAAGAAAGTTTTTTTAAGCTCTGGTCATGTCCCTGTGGACTACCCGAACCGCGTGGCTTCAGATTTTCCGGAAATTTTGGGTATAGTTCGAGAAAAAGTAAAAACGGAGCGTGATAAACTATCTGGCAACACTACTGCAGAAGGTCGAAAGAAGAAGTGGTATTTATATGGAAGGGACGCTAAGGCTCTCTACCATGCAATTGGCCGCGGTGCGTCATTTGCGAAACATCCGGCAGGGTGGAATGGCGATGATGTTAGCGCGGTGGACAGAGTCATAGCCGTATCATTGGTGCAAACCTATTTAAAATTCGAATATGTTTCCAACCAATCTGTCTTCGCACACAGACTGGCAATCATTTTACCCGATGGAGTAAAATTCGCCATCCTGTCTTCAACGATCTTTCAGGAATGGGCCCGAAAAACCAGTTCGACAATGGGTTACGGCATCAATTTTTCACCTTCAGACTCATATGAGACTTTCCCGTTCCCCTTGTCACAATCTCCCCAGCCAGACCAAGAAAAAGAACTTGCCGCAGGCGGACATCTTCTGCATATCATTCGCCAAAGCATAATGCGAGACCGACATTATGGACTGACACAACTGTACAACGATTTCCACAACCCTCAAAATGAGGTCGGTGGAATATTGCGCATGCGAGATGTGCAAAAATCTCTTGACTATGCAATGCTGGCGGCTTACGGCTGGAACGGTATAAACTTGGAACATGATTTTTATCCATTGCCGTATCTCTCCCCCAATGACAACATCCGTTATACAATCAGCGAGTCCGCCCGGATCGAAATCCTCCGCCGCCTAGCTCAACTCAACCGCCAGCGCTGGCAGGAAGAACAGGAGGCTGAAAAGTGAGTGAATTCTATATTTTAGTAGATTATGACAACCTTGAGAAAAATGCGTGTTTTTCCGTAAGTCAATTCGCAACTGCGATAATGGAAATTGTGAAAAAATTGGATCAAAAATCTGTTTTCTTCAATAGCTCATCCAAATTACAGAATATCAACATTCTACTCTATGGTGGGTGGTTTTTTAACGACCGCCTTAGGACGATGATGACGAGGATACATATAAGCGGGAATTCCCGCTCCCCAGGGAAGAGCTGGATCTCGCATATCAGATCATGCGGGAGGCTCCGCAGGAGGAGAAGAAAAAGATGCTCGCCCATGTTTTGAGCGGTCATTCGTTCCTCGCCCCGCTCTGCAAAAATGCCGCTACCGCAAAATTCGTCCCTGATGTTATTCTCGCCGTCACTTCAGCTTATATTCCGGATACCCATTTAATCGGGTTCGGCGAAGATCATTTCAAGAATGGACTGAAATTGGCACAAGGTCTCGTCTCGGATTTTCTCGACGACAAAAAACGATTCCCCGCCCTGGTCGAGGGATTTGGTGAACCGAACTTGTTTACCTTCCTTGCGGAGACGGTGGACGGGTTCAAACTGCCGCCGAAAGAGTTCAAGAATACCCTGAGCACTCTGATAACATGGGGCCTTTTGATCGAAGGGGCGCGCCGGGTGGAGCATCCGGATGAATACGAAGATTTGCAGGATGATGAGGGGGAGGAAGAGTACGACTTCGACAAGAAAAATCTCCAAGTCCTGCAGCTTCACGTAAAACTGCGCGGATTTCGGTGCTCGGCGGATGTGCTTGTCCGGGAGGACTGCACCTTTGAGGACCTTCACGATTTTCTGAATCCGCTGTTCAACCGGGAGGACGACCACCTCTATCGCTTCGAATGCGAAGACGGCTGCACCGCCGTGCGCGATGAAGAGGATATCGACGATGATGAAGTGCTCTCAAGCGAATGCTATGTCGGGCATCACCTTTTCCCCGGCTCGGGAGCGTATTATCTCTTCGATTTCGGCGACGAGTGGGAGCATGACATCTCCGTCAAAAAGATAATCCCGCTCGACCCGAAGGAAAAATATCCAAAAGTCCTCAAAATCACCGGGAAGATTCCGGAGCAATATCCGGATTATGACGAAGAGGATGAGGAATGAACTACCGTAAAGACAAAGAGCAAATACTGACCGCAATCATTGCCACCTATGAATTACGCTGATTTCTTCACAAATGTACGTGAGCTATGCACACGCATCAATAGACCTCCCGAAGATTTGGGCTTCAACCCATTCGCTCTGATGTCCGATATGTATTATCGGGAGCAGGTTGAAAGGTTCCTCCGAGGTGGATATAGTACACTTCGTTCCGGACGAGCGAAAACCCGGCGGAGAATATCAAACGACTACGGGATCAATAAAGAATATATCTCTTCCAGAACGAATCATAACTTTGGATACCGGGGGGGGCATTCATCTGGATGATATTTCGTATATTGGCGGATCAATTTTCTCCGAAATGATGGAGGATTCGTGAAATGTTGTTACCGCTTTTAGCAGAGAGGCTCATTCAATTTTAACATATGATTGAAACAGAATTTGCTGATTGTGCGTAATTTCAAGAGGTGAAAAATGGCTGCGGCAATGAGGATCTATCATGCGGGGGATCTTTTTGATTTCAAACATCTTTCTGGTAACCGCCTGCTGAGCGATGCTGTTCAAAAGGTCTCCCATGGCTTTTATCAGACGATTCTGCCCCAGGATACAGAAGGGAACCGGCTTCGCAACACCAGTATCCGGAACGGTGATCTGGAACTGGTCATGAGCTGTCATCTGGCTCTTTTTAATTTTGACGGAACGGATCTTGACTCCGGAACTGTGGTGGAGTTTATGATCACCAAGATGCTGGATATTCCTTGTGTCCTCCTGCGGACGGACTTCCGAAATGCCGGGGATCAAACAGTCTCCAGCGATCCATGGAATTTGATGTGTTCGGATTACCCCCGCTCATTGACAGTGCGGATCCATGCTATGAATCTCTATCATCAGTACGTATCCGGTCCGGATGGTTTAAGCGCTTATCTGGGCGAGATCGCCACACAGGTCATTTCCGGATTTGATCGTGTTCGCACCATGCCTTCCTTGTTTCAAGGCGATTTGGCAAAAGCGGAAAAAATCTATTCCTGGGTTGCCGAGGCCTGTGGAAATGAACTGGGCAAGGTAATGACAAAAGAGCGGATTGAGCAGATTGTCAGAGAAAAAGCAGAACTGGATTTGCTCTCATAATTTAAGCGCATGAATGGCGATATAAAGGTATGCGCCCAGCGAGCCCCATGGTGAGGAGGAAGAGGGATTTTTTTGAGTGGGAATTTACCAAAAAGATGAATGCCGTCGGGCGGTTATCGTCGTCTGACGGCATTCATTTTGTGGCCATTTCCCCTTTCGAAAAAATCTCCCCTCGATCCACCATCACCATGGAGCTGGCTGGGCGCTTACAGATAGTTAACAAATTGCAGTTCCATCGGAAATATCCCGAACTTTTTGTAAAATCATATAGGAGATAAAGCCAGAGGATCCAGCGGCGTGCACTTTCGTAAGGAAGTTCCTTCAGTTCGCTGTATTCTTGAATCGTCAAGCCGCTGTCCCAATATTCGGACAATTGCTCCTCCTCGCGCCTCTGCCAACGTTGTGACTTCCGGTAATACCATAATGAAAATATACCGGAAACTTCCTCAAATTCAAGCCCATTCAAGATTTTTTCGAGTATCTTTTGTAATAACGTGGATGGTGTATAAATTCTCATATCGCATTCGCAACCGGATACCCCCTGCTGTATATTAACTGAAAAATACAGCAGCCAAATCGTTGATGGAGCGATTACAATATGAACAGTAAACAGGTCAATGAAACAGTCAATAAACTGTTTTCGTTCATGCAGGATGTGAAAGACGGGGATCTGCGGACAATTCTTGAGAATATGCAGAAAATGAATGACTACATGGCGGAGAAGCTCCGCATCTACGAGGAGCATCTGGCTTCGCTGACGGGCAAGGAACGCCCAATCCTGACGGAATCCGACAAACGCCGATTGGCTCAAAAAGGCAAAGAATTGAATGATTTTCTGCTTGCCGCCATAGAACCGACATGGGCTCCCGGAACAATCCGAAAATGGTATTCGGATCTGGTGGGAGCGAAATATAACAGTGTCAATGACGGTCAGAAGAAGCGGGGCAGGAAGCCCGTCTCTCCGGAAATAGTAGAAAGAGTCCTGCAGCTGGCGAAAAGCAATCCCGATTGGGGATATGAACACATTGCCGGAACAATGCGGTATCTGGGATACAATGTCAGTGCGACAACGATTCGGCATATCCTTGAAGTGAACGGTATCGTTCCTGATCCTGAACGGCGATTACGCGGAGATTGGTCTCAATTCATCGAAACGCAGCAGTATGTAACTGCGTCAACGGATTTTGCTCAGGTCGAACGTTTGACTCCATTCGGACTGGTTCGTGAGAGTCTGCTGTTTTTTATGGACATCGGCAGCCGGGAAGTATGTCTGGGAGGTATTGTCCATAATCCTGACAGTGACTGGACTACACAGATTGCCAGAAACATGTGCGATATGTGGGACGGCTTCATGCTGGGTAAAAAATACCTGATCCATGATCGCGATCCGCTTTTCAACAAAAGATTCGATT
>DXVA01000118.1 GCA_019408975.1 Lentisphaeria bacterium
GATCGGGGTAATGGGATCATCCGCGGGGGGGCATCTTGCGGCGTCGCTGGGAAATCTCTATGAACAGGGGCTCTTCGAAGACGGCGAGGACAGAACCGTTTCTTCGCGCCCGGACTGGCTGCTTCTCTGTTATCCCGTCATCACCTTCGAGCCGCCCTTTGCAAACTCCTATTCGGGAGAGATGCTGATGGGCTCGAAAACACCTGCGCCGGAACTGGCGCGGCTGTTGAGCTGTGAACAGAATGTCACAAAGAACACGCCGCCGGCATTTATCTGGCATACGTATGAGGATAAGTCGGTTCCGGTGGAAAACAGCCTGATGTATGCCGCCGCTTTACGCAGAAACGGGATTCCTTTCGAGCTTCACATCTATGAGAAAGGCGGGCATGGCACCGGGCTTTTCGACGGACATCCGTGGGCGGAGGAAGCGGTCCGCTGGATGGATAAACTCTGAATGCGGAGCGTCCCATGCACACGAAGGAATCTTTGACGGACGATCTGATCCGCGCAGGCATTCAGCCGTCGGATACTCTGCTGGTTCACTCCTCCATGAAAAGCATCGGAGCGGTTGACGGGGGAGCGGACACGGTTCTGGATGCTCTGATGGACTATTTCAAGGAGAAAGGGCTTCTTGTCTTTCCGACCTTGACGTATGGCTTGAATCAGGAGAATCCGGTGTTCCGTGTGAATGAGACTCCGTCGCAGGTGGGGGTGCTGTCCGATCTTTTCCGGCAACGCCCCGGTGTCCTGCGCTCGCTCCATCCGACGCATTCCGTCGCGGCGTGGGGGCGGGACGCGGAGGAGTTTGTTGCAGGGCACGAGATGTTCAGTACGCCCTGCGCGAAAGGTTCCCCGTGGGGACGGCTTGCGGAGCGCAATGCAAAGATTCTTTTCATCGGCACAAGGACGATTTGCTGCAATACGTTTCTGCACGGCGTGGAGGAATGGTTCGGCGTTCCCGGAATGCTGACGGAATCGCGGGAGCGCCTGCTTTCGATTGATGCGGAAGGAATTGAACACGTGGTGCCTTCGCGCCGCCACGTCGGCAGCCATTCGCGTTATTACGGCAAAATGCAGGGGCTGTTTGAAAGCTACGGCATCCTGAACCATGTCAGGTTCGGAGACGCCGCATGTTTCCTGCTGGAAAGCGCCATGGCAAGGGATGTCGTCATGGAATGCCTGAAAGTGGACCCTCTGCTTTTTACACATGAATAATTGAGAATCGTGAGGTGAGTATGTCGGAAGAAGTTTTGCTGGAAACGCCGCTTGCGGCGGAACATGTCGCCCTGGGAGCAAAAATGGTGCCGTTTGCCGGATGGAATATGCCGGTGCAGTATGCCGACGGGATTCTTGCGGAACATAAACATACCCGCGAGGCGGTGTCTCTGTTCGATATCTGCCACATGGGTGAATTCCGGGTGAAGGGGCAGGGGTGTGACGTTGTTCTGGATGCGGCTCTGGCACGCAGTGTCGCGGACCAGAAGACCGGTTCCTGCCGTTACAATTTTCTGCTGAACGAAAAGGGCGGCGTGATTGACGACCTGATTGTCTACCGTATTTCCGATGATGAATTTTTCATTGTGGTGAATGCCGCGCGGCGCCCGGTCGATTTTGCGGAACTGACGAAGCGTCTGCCGCAGAAATGCACCCTTGCAGATGAATCCGATATGACGGCGAAACTCGATTTGCAGGGACCGCTTGCCGCAGAGATTCTGTGCCGTCTCGGCATACCGGAGGATGCACTTCCGGCATACTATCATTTTACAGATGTGAAAATCGACGGCATAGATGTTCTCCTGAGCCGTACCGGTTATACCGGCGAGCTCGGATATGAACTTTATTTCCATGCCGGGAAAGCAGTGGAAATGTGGCGCAGGCTTCTTTCTTTCCACGAGGTGAAGCCCGCCGGGCTCGGAGCGCGCGATACGCTGCGGCTTGAGATGGGATATCCGCTTTACGGGCATGAAATGAATGAAAACACGACGCCGGCGGAAGCCGGATTCGGGGCAATGCTGAAACTGGAAGAGAATCCCCGGCATTTCACCGGTTCGGATGCCCTGCGCAGTGAAAAGCCGTCTAAAGCGCTGGCGGGGCTTGTGCTTGAAGGCAGGCGCGCCGCACGGGAAGGCTGTGCTGTCCTCTGCGGGGGAAATGTGGTGGGGAAAGTCACTTCGGGGGCATTTGCCCCGTCTTTGGAGCGCGCCGTTGCAATGGCTTACCTTCCTCCGGAACTTGCTGGCAACCCGGAGTCCGTTCTGGAAGTGGACACGGGCAGAGTCCGTATTCCCGCAAAAGTTGAGGCTCTTCCCTTCTATAAAAGCGGGACGGCAAGAAAAAAAATCAAAAAAACTTGATTTGCTTCTTGACAGAGTGCGAAATACATGCTTTTTTACCGCTGAAAAACAAATACATGAAATAACAACTTAGGAGTCAAAGATGACCAAGTATTTCTCAAAAACGCATGAATGGGTTGATATCGACGGCGACGAAGCCACCGTAGGCGTTTCCGCCTATGCAACCAAAGAACTTGGCGACATTACATACGTGGAGCTTCCCAAGGAAGGGTCCGATGTGATTGTCGGCGACTCCCTCGGTGTGGTCGAATCCGTGAAAGCGGCTTCCGATGTGTATTCCCCGATCAGCGGAACCATCATTGCGATCAACAAGAATCTGGATGACGATCCGGGAATCGTTTCCAATTATCCCGAAACCAAAGGCTGGATCTGCAAGCTGGACAATATTGATCTTGACGAGCTTGAGGATCTGATGACCGAAGAGATGTATGCAAAATATCTCAAGACGCTGGGATAAATCTCTTTCCCGATTGTGCTTATGGACGGCTTTCGCGCCGTCCTTGTCCGTTTACATAAGGAGTGTTTGAAATGGATACCAACGCAATAAAGAAATTCATTGCCGAGAAAGTCCCGCAGGGATACAGCCTTTCCAAGATACAGGACATGCTCAAGGAGCAGAATGTGAATATTACATTCATGGAGCTGCGTCTTCTGGCTTCCGAGATCGAGAGCGATGTCTGGAAGGCAACCGAGGCGAAGACAGAGGCGGAACAGAAAAAAGAGGAACCGCCGGCGGCGGAGGTGGATGACGCATCCGATTCTGACGGTGAGTCCGCGGATGGCGCGGCAGATGCCGATCAGGCAATTACCGGCAAAACCACGGTGGAAGTGAGTCCGATTGCGCGTCCCGGCGCGGTTGCCAGCGGTTCGGTTAAATTCGGTTCCGGCGTAACGGCGGAATGGATGCTTGACCAGTATGGGCGTCTCGGACTCGACAAACCGACAGGCAAGCCGACGGAGCAGGATATCAAGGAATTTCAGATCGAGCTTCAGAAAGCGCTCGGCTGAGTTTTTTTATAAAAAAATTGTTTTAATAGTGCGATGCCCTGCATCGCAAAAATGCTTCGTGCAGAACTTTCAGTCCTGCTTCGGTCCAGCGGAATAAGCTGGTCGCCGGAGGCGAAATCCCCGATACCCCGCGTGCTTTGCACCGGGATTGTTCATTTTGTCTTTTCCATATCCCGGGTTCGATTTCCGAATTCCGGGATTTTTTGTGGAAAGGCAGGGGAGAACTGTTTCCCCTGCCTCGCTTTTCCTAACGGATCAGTTCAGTCCCGATCCGGAGCAGGGTTCCCGCCTGATAGACGATCAACGTTGTGATATATGCCAATGCAAACAATCCGCAGGCTTCGGCAACGGTCAGCTTCCATGAGTTCAATTCACGCCTCATGATCGCCAGAGTGGCGAGGCATGGAATCGAAAGCAGGCAGAACAGCATGATGCAGAATCCCTGCAAAGGCGTATAATTCCTGATCAGCTGTTCTCTGAGAGGGACAGATTCTTCATCCGCTTCCCCCTCGGCATAAAGAATTCCAAGCTGTGAGACGAACACCTCCTTTGCCGCCAGAGCTCCGATGCTTGCCGTCGTCAGCTTCCAGTCGAATCCGATGGGATGGAAAAACGGTTCCAGCGCATGGCCGACGCGCCCGGAAATGGTGTATTCCATCTGCTCCGCCTTCTTTTCATTTTCCAGCATCGTGATTGCGTTGTTGCGTTCCTCCGCCGCCGAGACAACTATTTTCTGGGCATCGGAGAGCTCTTTTTCCCTGAGCGCTTCGATTTGCCCGGCGGACAGCGCTCCCGTCTCTTTTACTGCGGATATCGTTTCCTTTTCAAGGAGCCCTGCATCTTCCAGTATTCTGATCTGGGGTCCGGTCAACGCCTTGCTTTTCTGAATCCGTTCGATCTCCGCATCGTAATCTTTGGAGAAATCGGTCTTTTCCGGCCATGTATTGCAGATGTAGAGAATGATGCTGGTTGCAAGGATGATCGTTCCCGCTTTCTGGACATACATTCTGCCGCGGTCCCACATGTGAAGCATCAGACTTTTGAACGTCGGCATCCGGTAAGGCGGAAGTTCCATCAGATAGATTTCGCCCTCGCCTTTGAAAAGCGTCGATTTCATGATGCGCGCTCCGATCAGTGCGACAATCACTCCGATGATGTAGATCAGCCACATGACGAAAGCCTGATATTCCGCAATGAAAAATGCCGGAATGATCAGGGCATAAATCGGAAGACGCGCCCCGCAGCTCATCAGCGGCAGCACCATGATGGTCGTTTTCCGGTCGCGTTCCGATTCAATGCAGCGGGTTGCCATGATCGCGGGGACGGTGCATCCGAATCCGAGCACCAGCGGAACGAAGGAACGTCCCTGAAGCCCGAATCTGCGCATGACGCCGTCCATTACGAATGCGGCGCGAGCCATATAGCCGGAGTCCTCCAGCAGTGCAATGGCAAAAAAGAGGAACAGAATGTTCGGCAGGAAAACCAGGACGCCGCCGACACCGCCGATGACTCCGTCCGTAAGAAGTGAACGCAGGTATGGCAGGCTGCTTTCCGGCCAGCAGCTCTTTATGAAATCCGAAAGCCAGGCAAAAGCGTCTTCGATATAGCCCATGAACGGATCGGCGCATGTGAACGTAAACCAGAAAGTCGCATAAATAATCAGGAAAAAGAGCGGCAGTCCGATATACCTGTTGGTCATTACGACATCAATTTTGTCCGATATCTCGCGGCGGCGCTCGCGGCTCATGGAGATTGTGTCGCGGCATGCTCCGGCGAGCATCGCGTAACGACGGTCCGCCATAAAGGTGTCCGTTTCGATGGCATGTTTTTCCAGCAGATGCCTGATCTGCGCCTCCACCACGTCATGAACTGGTTTGAATGCATCGAGTTTCTGAACGCTCGTATCATGCTCCAACAGTTTGATGGCGAAGAAACGCGGGGGTATGTGCTGATACCGTTTTATATTGAGCGCCTCAATCTTCTCTGCAATGACCTTGACGGCGTCATCAATATCCGCACCGTAGGAAAGCATGGGGACACCGTGATCTTCCAGTTTGTTCAATGTGTCGGCAAGCTTTTCGAGAAGCGGTTCGACGCCGCCGGCTTTGCAGCCGACCGTCTGAACGATCGGCGAACCGAAATATTTTTCAAGTTTCGGAATATCGAACTTCAATCCCTTCTTTTCCGCATCGTCGCTCATGTTGAATGCGAGAAGCATGGGAATATGAAGTTCCGCCAGCTGCGTGGTCAGATACAGACTGCGCTGGGGAATGGTGGAGTCTACCACGTTCAGAATCAAATCAATCCCCTGTTTCGTCAGCTCCTGAAACGCGACATCTTCCTCCGGAGAACTTGAAGACAGGGAATAAACCCCCGGAAGATCAATCAGGGTAATTTCCATTCCGTTCAGGATAAAATGCCCCGATTTACTTTCGACCGTGACTCCGGGATAGTTCCCGACATGCTGCCGGGCTCCCGTCAGTGCATTGAAGATACATGTCTTACCGCAATTCGGATTTCCCGCCAATGCGACCGTAAACCGTTTTTTCATTTTGCCATTTCCTCGCGCTTCATCATAACATTGGCTGCATCATCGCGATGCAGCGCCATACTGGTTTCCATGACTCTGACACGCAGAAGCCCGCCGAATGGTGCATGAGCCTCCATGACGAGCTCCGTTCCCGCCACCAGACCGATATCGGCAAATTTCTTTCTGCCTCGCCAGCCGGGCATGACCTTGAGAATGGTTGCGGTGGTTCCGACCGGCAGGTCTGCCAGCGTCATTTCCTTCCGCCCCACACGATATTCTTTTACCGTCTTCGGCATGGAACCACAGCCGCAGGAACATTTCTGTTTTTTATTCATTTTCAATCCCTTCCGCCGTTATTTCATATTAAATTAGCTTATTCTAATTCACTGTTTCCAAAAAAGCACGCCTTGACAAAGAGGCGCGCCGTATGTTTTAGATAGAAAATATATCGTGTGAATTAAAAAATGCAATTAGTTATTGCTAATTTTTAATATATTCATCAAAAATCATGGTGCAGGGGCGGCGTATCTGCCGAGTGTCTGCGTGGAAATACCTGGCACGAGATCCCTCGCCAATCCGCTCAATGGAGAGCAGTTGCTTGACCAAGTTCGAGAGTTCCGGGGACGATGCAGCGGGCTGTTTGAAAATCATAAAACAGATATCTCCATGCTTTCCGCTTGCAATTTCAACAGGAATGGAATATAATACGGACTTCAAAAATCAGGAGGAAATCAAGATGAATGACAATAAAAGCAAGCTGGACAAGATATCGTTCCGCACTTCGGACATGGTTTGCAGCGAGGAAATCATACTGGAAATCAAGGATAATAAAATAGAATCGCTGGAATTTATCGGCGGATGTCCCGGCAATCTTCTGGGAATTTCAAAACTGGTGCAGGGAATGGATATCGACAGTGTCATTCAAAAGCTTTCCGGACTCAGCTGCGGCGGCAAACCGACCTCGTGCCCGGATCAGCTTGCCACTGCATTGAAAATGTATAAGGAAAAGAAGAAATGAACTACCCCGCCGCAAGCAGCGGGGTATCGGGGATTTCGCCTGCGGCGACCAGCTTACGAGCTGGAACGCGGCAGGACTGAGAGTCCTGCACGAAGCTGTTTTTGCGATGCAGAGCATCGCGGCATTAAACCAATTTTTTTATAAAGGCCGGTTAAAGCAATTTCCGGCAATGTTTCATGGCGCTTCGATTTTTTCAAGCAGAAAAACGGAAAATGAGGATAAATACAGGAGGCAGGCGGCTCCGGGGATTGTTTTTTCCGGCATATCCGTTATATTTAAAGAAACTTGATAACGGGACGGAATTACGGCGGTTGAAAAATGGATGAAGCAGATTTGCAGACTGTAAAAACGGGAAAAAAAAGATTCTCCGGGATTCCGGTGATTCCGGATGATCCGTACGCACTGACGCGAATCGACCGCGCAAGCATTGCCGCCGATTCGCACAAGGGGCTTGTCCGGCGGAACAACGAGGACAGTTATTTTTACTCTTTGGATACGGACGGTTCGAGAGTCATCGCCGCCGTGGCGGATGGAATCGGTGGAAATGAAAACGGAGAGGTGGCAAGCAGGCTTGTCTGCAAAATGCTTCTTATGCGCTGGCGCAGGCTGGTCTCCTCCACGGGAAAGCTTGCATCGCAGGATGCTGCGGAATTTCTGGTGCGTTCCGTCCTTGAAATCAATGATGCCATATTCGAGATCAATGACTCTTACGGCACCAAGCCGATGGGAACCACGCTTGCCGTCATGATCATGGCGGATGACTGGGTTGCAGCCGCCCACTGCGGCGACAGCCGTCTGTACCGCCTGCGCAATGGGGAGTTGATGCTTCTGACCGTGGATCACAGTCTTGTGAATGAGCTGATTCTGTGCGGCAGGCTGACGCAGGAGGAGGCGAAAACGCATCCTTATGCGCATATCATCACACGTTCCGTGGGGCCCGTTGAACATACCGAGCCGGAGATTCATGTCTACGACCGCCAGTTCGGAGACCGTTATCTGCTTTGTTCTGATGGACTTACACTGCATGTCGGCACAGATGAAATCCGCAAGGTGCTGTTCGATTCCTTTGAGCCGGCGCAGGCTGTGCGCCGTCTGATGCATCTTGTGCTCCAGCGGGGCGCGCGCGACAATACAACGATCATGAGCGTTTTCGCATGAACCGCCAACCGGATTTCCCGCACAGGCTTTTTGCATCCCCCGTTTTTATTTTCGCCGTCCTGCTTCTGCCCGGACTTTTCCTGCGTGCATACCATCTGACGGACTATGCCGCCTTGCCTCTGCTTTCCGCCGTGACCGGTCCCGATGTTTCGGAATACCATGCACATGCCATGCGGATTCTGTCCGGTGAACTTCTGCCGACGACACTTCAGATCCATGCGCCGCTGTATGCCTTTTTTCTGGCGCTCCTGCTGAAGCTTTCTTTTATGGACTATTTTGCCGTACGCCTGTTCCAGAGTATTCTGCTGATGATATTTACTGCGCTGCCCGTCTTCCTGCTGCTGCGAAGGGCATGGGGGAAGAAGACGGGCGCGATACGTTTTCTGCCGCATCTTTCCGTTCTGCTTTCCGGGCTTTATCCTCCGCTGGCTGTCTATCAGTGTGAACTGATCAGCGAGCCTCTGATGATCGTCATGACTCTATGGGGGCTCTATTTCGCCTCTGCGGCGGAAACGGCGCAGAGGAAGAAAACGGCATTCTTCCTTACCGGTCTTTTCTGTGCGCTGGCTCTGATTACGCATCCAGCCTGCATTGTGTTCTGCGGAATCCTGTTCTTTTTCCTGCTTTGGAATATGAGGCGGGAAACGTGGCGTGAAATATTGAAACGCATTCTTCCGCTTGCCATACCGTTCCTGTGCATCGTTCTGCCGTTTTCCGCATGGAACAGCCGTATCGCGGGCAGAGTGGTTTTCATTCAGGCAAACAGCGGGTTCAACTATTATCTCGGCAACAATCCTGCCGCGACCGGCACCTGTTATATTCCCCCCGGATATCTCTGGGAAAAGGTTCACGGCGCTGCGGATTCCGAGGCAAAGAGATCCGGCATTTCCGCCGATGCTCATTTCCTGAAAGAAGCACTGCATTATATGACGCACTACCCGCGGCATTTTCTCGGCAGCCTCATGAAAAAAGCGGCAATGGCGCTGAGCGGGCAGGAGTTCACGACATGGTCGGATATCGCGGTCCTGCGGGAACTGACACTGCACCGTTATGCGTTTCAGTGGTGTTTTTCGATCCTGCTTCTGCTGGGGTTGCCGGTGTTGCTCTGCGGGCTCGCGGAACCCGTTTTCCGCAATCGGATGAAATGGTTCATTCTTTATTTCGCCGCCTTTTACGCTTCGCAGATTCTGTTTCTGACCGCAGGACGGTATCGTCTGCCTCTGGTTGTGCCGTTATGTGTCTTTGCGGCATTTTTTCTCTGTTCCCTGCCGGGCTTTTTTTCGTCGAAGCGGCGGGTATCGCTTTGGAGTGCGGCTCTGCTGCTGACGGGCATAGTCACCTTCTGGCAGTATCGGAGAAATACGGCATTCGAGGAAACTTATGCGCGCACACTGCTCGCCGAAGCATGGCTCAGGGCAGGGGAGGCGGAGAAAGCGGAAGAACAGCTGGCGGCGTGTGCCGACAATCCGCTGTTCAACGACCGCCGTTATAATCTGCTGGGAGAAACCTTGCTGGCGAAAGGGGATTCGGAGTCAGCCGCCATGTGGTTCGGGAAAGCCGTGAAGGAATATCCGAGACAGTATCAGGGATATATGAATCATGGCGCGCTTCTCCTGGATGCAAAACGCTGGGAGGAGGCGGAACGTTGTTTCGGGAAAGCGCGTTCGCTGGTGAACAGTCCTGCGGGAACGGCGGATCTGGACTACAACACCGGACGTTTGTTTCATGCGCGCGGCGACACGGGAAAGGCGAAGGAATATTACCGGCAGGCATTGTCGCTTGTCCCTGCGCACCGGAAAGCACTGAACAATCTCGGAACCCTTGCCCTTGCTGAGAAAGATTATGCGGAAGCGGTCCGGCTTTTCCACAAAGCATGTGCACTGGAACCGGGAAATGACCGTCTGCGCGTCAACCTTGCCCTGGCGTACTTCCTTGCCGGAAACAAAACGGAAGCTCTGAACGCTCTGCATGAAGCTCTGCGCCTGAATCCCGATTCCGCGCAGGCACGTTTTCTGCTGGATGATTTCCAGAAAAATTGACCGACGTCAACAGCGGACGGTGGCTTTCCCCCGGAGCAGATGATAAACTTCCATGGCGGCAAGCCGGTTTTCCGTGCCCGGAATCGCAAATACTTCCCCTGATGCAATAGGATAAGTCGATGTAATGAATTCCGTCCTGTATTCCGGTGTGCTTTTCTCTCTATTTTTTTAGATATCAGCAGGTTTCTTTGGGATATCTATTATCAATAAAAATTGACGTTTTTCAAAGGAGATATCAGAAAAAAACAAATTATTTTGGAGATAAGATTGCAAAACATGGAGAACCATGTAGAATAAAGCGGATGAAAAACATGTGTCCCTATTCATTATTATATAAGGATTGTTTTATGGAAGATAGAAAGTTGTTCAGAGGCAATGCCCCCGCACTGGAAATCAGGGCATTGCACATCGACCTGAAAGGATGTGTCCCTGAATTCAGGCGTCTGCTCCGACAGTTGGAAATTTATGCTGCGGCACATTACAACGCCATCCTGATCGAGTGGGAGGATATGTTTCCGTGGAGTGACGTATCGCTGCGCAGCGGTTGCGCTTATACGCAGGACGAAGTCCGGCGGATCGGAGAAAAATGCGAAGAACTCGGCTTGGAACTCATTCCGCTGGTCCAGTCTCTTGGACACATGGAAAATGTTCTCTCACAGGAGCAATACCGCAATTTGCAGGAAGTTCCCGGTGATTCCGGCTGTATCGACCCGTTGAATCCCGGTTCGGCGCCGTTAATCTGCCGCATGGTTGACGATGTCTTGGAGCTTCTGCCGTCCATCCGTCTTTTTCATCTCGGCGGAGATGAGGCAATGACTTTCGGACAGGGCAGGGGAGGCGCGGAATTCATAGAAGAATATGGGCGCGCCGAGCTCTATCTTCAACACATCTGCAAGCTGACTTCGCATTTGAAAGCCCGTAAAATTCGTCCCCTTCTCTGGGCAGACATGATGGTGAAGTGGAGTGACGGGGATTTGAAGCGGATTGCCGGAGAAGCGGATCTGGTTGCATGGGGATATCAGGGAAAAGTCAGCGAGACCAGGCCGACAGCCTGTCGGGAACGCCTGAGAAGATACCTGGACTGTGTAATTCGTCTCTGGGGCGCATGTGCCTTCAAGGGCGCCGATGGTTTCAACTCCGAACTTCCGGTATTGGAAAAACGGATTGAAAATACGATGGACTGGGTGGAAACGGCAAAAGTGGTTCCCATGCGCGGCATCATTGCTACCGGCTGGAGCCGTTACAGCACCACGCGTCCGCAATGTGAAATTCCGGAAGGCGCCTTGCAGTCTGCAATCCTGACCGGCGCCATGCTTTACAACGGCAATCTGCAGGATGGCGATGCGGAGCTTGTTCTGGATTTTCTGGATGACATCGGGGAAGGGGAGCTTTACAGGAAAGTGACAAGTCTGCTGCAAACACTTTCCGGCATAATCCGGGATCAGTGGCCCCTGCTCCAGCAGCATATTGCAACAACGGCGTCCCATAGGACTCAGAGAATTCAGGGCAGGGACTGGTATCAGAACTTTTTCATGGAGTCGCTGGAATCCAGCCGACAGCGATTGACAGCTCTCCGCCCGGAGTTTCAGGTAGTGATGCGGGAGCTCCTTACGCCGGAGTGTGCTGAGGCATATTTCAGAGAGCGTGAACTTCTGCTGGAATATAATTTCAGTTATTGCAGGCAAGTCATTTCATAAATCTCATAAAGAGAGCCGGAGCAGGGCGATGAAGCATCTTTGAGCCCTGCCCTGCATTATCCATAAACAGGAAAAGATGTTTTCCTGTTTCATTGAAACCTTAAATTGAATGTTATTTTATGTCGTTTAATATCAAATAATAT
>DXVA01000119.1:0-7420 GCA_019408975.1 Lentisphaeria bacterium
GAAGCCTGTCATTTCGCTGGAGGACGGTATTGCCGCCCAGATTGAAGAATACCGCAGCCGGGTGTCTGGCAGATGAGTGATTTTTCCATTATCACGGCGACCTTCAATGCCGGCGGGAGCATCTGCCGGTGCCTGCGGTCTGTGCAGGAAAACCGTCTGGCGGAAACGGAGCATCTGGTGATCGACAATCAATCCTCGGATGATACTCTGGAAAAAGTGCGTGCTTTCTGCGATGTGCGCGTGATATCGGAAAAAGACAACGGGATTTACGAGGCGATGAACAAGGGAATCCGGAATGCCGGAAATGAATTGATCGCCTGCCTGAATGCGGATGACGCCTATCTGCCGGGGACGCTGAATGCGGTGATGGAGCGGTTTGATTCCGTGCCGGAAAGCGATATCGTCTACGGCAACATTCTGGTAAACGGGCGCGAAGTAAAGCCACCGAAGGGGATTGCATCGTTCGGAGGCGCCCGGATTTTTCATCCGGCGGCTTTCATCCGGCGGTCTCTGTTTGAAAGAATCGGGTATTTCGACGAATCCTGCCGGATCTGCGCAGACCTTGATTTTTTCCTGCGCGCGAAAGAAACCGGAGCCGTTTTCACTTATCTGGACCGTCCCCTGACGGATTTTGCGCTCGGCGGACTCAGCACTGTCCGTCGGAAGCAGACCGCCGCGGAGTTGCGTCATATTCTGATCCGCCACGGATATTCGCGTCTTTTTGCATATGCCTACTATTGCGCAATGAGGCTGCGTTCTGCAATATCCCGTATTATTTCAGGAAAACAGAAAAAGGAAATTTAAAATGTCATTGTATCGAAAAATAAGATCCCGAATTGGAAGAGTGATTTTTCCGAATGAATACCGTCCGAAATCGGAGTATGTCTATCCTTTTGGAATTCTGAGTTTTCCGAAAGGGTATATTGCATCTTTTGGCGACAGGAATCCGGATAAGATTTTTTATGTCATCTGGCGTGATACATTTGGTTCGGGATTTTTTTCCAATTTCACTCAGGTGATTTCCCATATTATGCTGGCGGAACAGCATGGCTGGATTCCTGTGGTCGATTATCAGAATTTCAAAACGATTTATACTGAGAAGGAACCTGTGAATGGAACATGCAACGCCTGGGAATATTATTTCAAACAGGTTTCCCCCTACTCCCTGGAAGAAGTTTATTCCAGCAGAAATGTTCTGCTGGGCGACGGCGGTTATCCTCGTATTTTCTGTAAAAGCAATCAGGAATACAGAGATTTCTGGCATAAAAAGATACATTTACAGGAATCTGTCGAAAGAGAATTTACTGAATATAAAAAGTTGTTGGATGGAAAATATACGCTTGGCATTCATTTCCGGGGAAAAGAGATGAACACAACTGCCGGGCATCTTTTTGCTCCGACTGTGAAACAGATGTTCAAACAGACGGATTTTATTTTGGAGCATTATCCGGTGACTCAAATATTTTTTGCCTCAGAAGAGAAGGATTATCTGGATCTTTTTCTGAAACGTTATAAAAGCAGGATGATTTATCTTCCTGCATTCAGGGCATCCAAAAAAAATGCCTATAATATGAATCCCAGACCTTTTCACTGGTATCAGCTGGGCAAAGAGGCGCTGTTGGACTCCCTGATGCTGAGTTCATGCGACCTTCTTCTATGCAGCAGTTCCGGAATTACCTTGAATGCAGTTCGGATGAGTTCCTCCCTGAAGAAAGTATATACAATCTATAATGGTGTAAATTCTTCTAATCGGTTTATCGCGAGATTTACTTATCCCATAAAAAAATGGCTGCCTTCCGGATTGGGTGGTTTAGATGGGAAAATCATAGAATCGGACTGCATTAAAATGAAAGACAGTCTGTATAATGTAACGCCTCAAGATTAAAGTGTTTTATTTTCCGTCATGTTTGAATTTCTTTATAAAGTTCCATAATGAGCAGGGAGAGATAACTCGGATCAGTTCTTTTAAAAGGAATGGAATTGTCAAATAGAGCGGTGCTTCATGAAAAAGAAAGGTCCTGAATTCAGTTCGTAATAACTCTGAATTGGACGAACTGATCCCGCTGCCGTCAAAAAAAGCGACGGGAATGTCCACGATTGAAAATTGGACTTTCTTCATAATCACTGTTCTGAAAAAGAAGATGGAATCTGAGCGTATTTTATAGGTTTCATCGTACATGCCGAAACTATTGAAGAGAGAACGCTGAATGAATGTTGCCTGATGGGGAAAATTTACTGATAAAGCAGTAAAAAGGCTGTAATATTTCCTGGCAAGAATTCCTTCCGGGGCATCGTCGCGCATGATTCTGCAGGATACGATTGGAATTTTCATATCCAGATGAGGTGCGATTTTTTCGAGAACGTCTTTCTCATATAACCAGTCTCCGGAATTGAGAAACAGGCAATAGTCTCCCTGGGCTTTCCGTATTCCTTTGTTCATCGCATTGTAAATGCCGGTATCCGGTTCCGAGATCCAGTATGTGATATTCTCTTCATAGTTTCTGATGATTTCAGGACTGCCGTCTGTCGAGGCGCCGTCTATGATGATGTATTCATAGTCGTGGCTTGTCTGCCGGAGGACACTGCGTATTGTCTTTTCCAGGCCATCCCTGTTGTTTCTGTTGACCGTGATGATGGAGAGTCTCATTGATAATCCTTACGAATACGGCAAAATGCAAAACAGGTATGTCCGTGAAACAGAATTCTGCCTGTCAGAATATAAAAAACGTCTTTGAGATAATCAGCCAATCTTTTTTTCCGCACTCCTTTTTTTCTGTCTGCCGGAGCAACTCTGGCGAAGGTGAACTTTGATTTTACCGCCGTTTTCCCGAGATTTTCTCTCAGAATGTCCCGTGTTCTACAGAGTTCCGTATAATATCTGCCGGTGAAGAAGTTCAATAAATCAGATGGTATATAAGGCAGCCAGATTCCTTCGCAAGGTGTGATCAGCCCGTATCTGAGCATTTTTGTTCCCTGGTAGTGAAAAGATATCAGGGGAACACCGCAGAGCTTTGGAATATCGGAGAGCTCATATTGATATTTGAAACAGTTCCATGGCGCGACTCCGGCGCCGGATGCAGCATTCAGGGATATGGCACCGAATTCCCCGGGCCACGTGTCAAGATACTTCTGATCCGCGAATTTGCCGTCTTCCCAGAAGTCGTAACACCATTCGATACATTGCCTTCTCCATTTCTCCAGACATTTTCGTCCTGTTTCATCATTGCGGTAAAGCTGGAATGACATATTGAAATATCCGACCTTTTCGGCAAAATCGACTGAAACAGGTGCAAAATCGTGTTCGAAAATGAGCAGTGAAGCCTGTCCCAGTCTACGATATATAGGTTCCGGCGAGGAAAAGAAATAAAGATCGGAATCCAGATAGCCGAGAATATCGATTCCCGGGAATTTCCGTAAAATGTACAGAGGCAATACCGGACTCAGAGTGAAAATATATTCCACCCGGCTCCGGTTCTCCTTGCAGGCGGAAAATTCCGGGTCGTGTGCTTCGATATCGGAAAGGGGGATTGGTATGATTTCAGGATGATGCAGCATTTGCAGATTTTGAAAGACCGTATCGTCCAGGCAGGCCACATACAATTTGAATTCGATTCCCGTTGCTTTCAGCGAGCGGTAAAGAGTGTAGCCGTAGATCAGATAATTGCTGTCGAAACAGGTGCAGAAGTGGAATGTCATGAAAAAAATCTCTGTGTTTTCTCTGTAATATAATTCAGTTCCGTTTCCGTCAGCTCGGGAAACATCGGAAGGCTCAGAATCATTTCATTGACTTGTTCCGTTACTGGCAGAAGAACTGCCATTTTCCGTGAAGCATAGGCGGGCTGCCTGTGAATGGGGACTGGATAATGAATGGCTGATGCAATCCCGTTTGCGGCAAGGTAGTCCCGAAGCTGATTCCGTTTTGCACACCGGATGACGTACTGATGGTAGACATGCCTGCCTGCCGCGGGTTCTTCGGGGAGCACCAGCTCCTGAATATGGCGGAACGCTCCATTGTATTTTTGCGCAATGACCTGTCTGCGGGCATTGTCCGTTTCAAGAAACGGAAGTTTCACGGACAAGATTCCCGCCTGTAATTCATCCAGCCGGGAATTGATTCCGGGAAAGCTGCTGATAAAGCGTTTTTCCCATCCGTACTGACGCAGCGCACGAATTTTTTCTGCAAGTTCCGGATTGGAGGTGACAACTGCGCCGCCGTCTCCCAGACAGCCGAGGTTTTTAGTCGGGTAGAAACTGAAACATCCGGCAGTTCCGAGAGAGCCGCAAGGGCGTTCTTTATATCTGGCTCCATGTGCCTGCGCACAGTCCTCAATTACCGGAATGCCCGCTTTTTCCGCAATGGCAAGAATTCTGTCCATGTCCGCCGGGCATCCGAAAAGATGCACGACGACGATTGCTTTTATAAGAGGATCTTTTCTCAGCAGTTCTTCCAGTGAATCAGGAGACATCGTGCAGGTTTTTGGGCAAATATCGGCAAAAACCGCTTCCGCTCCCGACCGCTCGATCCCGGCGACGGTGGCGACTGCGGTGTTGGCAACGGTCGCCACATGACTTCCGTTTTTGATGTCCAGAGCCCTCAGAACCAGCTCGATTGCATCCGTTCCATTGGCACAGCCGATACACTGTTTTGTTCCGCAAAAGGCGGCAAAAGCGGTCTCGAAAGTGTCCACTTCCTTTCCCAGGATGTACCATCCGCTGTTTAAGACGGAGGTTATTTTCTTTTCCAGAAGTTCCGCATAGTGCTGCCGGGAACGCAGCGGGCTGGATTGAGGAATGTTCATTTTGCTCCTTTCACATACTGCAGAAATGCGTCATAGTTCCGGATATAGTCGGACTCGTCATAGTAATCGGAGGCGGCGACAAGCAAAACGCATCCGCTGGAAAAGCTGTGCATTGTATGCCAGAGACAAGGTCCCAGGATCACTCCTTCATTGTCTTTCCACATCAGGACGTCCTGCCGGTTGGTTCCGTCGTCAAGAGAAAGCATGAAACTGCCGCTGATGCAGAAGATCACCTGCTGCAGGGTTTTGTGGGCATGTTTGCCGCGGATGCTGGACTGATGCTCCAGATTGTTGATATAATAAACTCTTTTTATATCAAATGGAATGTCCCGCCGGGCTTCCATGATGCACAATGCCCCGTCCCGTTCATCAATGATGCGTTTCAACGAAACAATTCCGGAATTGCGAACTGTGATCTTCTGCATTTGCCTTCTCCAAGTTGGATTCCTTATGACAGCATTATTATATCAGAAAAGCATAAAAAAGCAAATGACCTTTCTCGAGAAAATTATGAATGAAACCTGATTTCAAAGGTAAGTCTCAATGAGCCTGTGCGGTCTGCCTTTTACTTTTCTCCTGAAAGGACAAAGCTTTAAATGATGTTTTCCTCTGCCTGTTTGATAATGGAATTGAAGATTCTTTCCGCCGGATAGCGCTGACTCATAAGAGACACGAATTGTAATGCCCCCTGTTTGTCAGGAGTGGAATCAAGTATCTGATTTTTCCCCTCCTCAAACAGATTTTTGCATACAGGTTATTCTATGTCTGACGTATGGGAAGGCAAGTTGTCTTTATGAAACTGTCGTTTCTTGCGGGCGAGAATGATATTATCCAGATAGAGATCATTGTTGACGGGAAGGCATAGGTTCAGGAATGATCCGATCAGGTTCAGCGGCATTGTGAACAGATGAATCAGGAACATGCGCAGGCGGGGATTTTTTGCCTTGATCGTTTTGAAGATGTAAGCATTCAGAAGCTGAACGATCAGAGTGATGTTATTGCAGGTCTTACGGTGTTCTATGATTTGAAACCCATGTTTTTCGAGAATATATCGCAGTCCGAATGAGGAATATCTGCCGAAATCCTGCGGTTGTTCATGTTCATCCCAGACAAAAGGTACGGTTAACAGCAATGGACCGTTATCTTTCAGGCATCTGGCCATTTCATCCAGGAATTCTTCGGGATTAAATACATGTTCCAGAACCTGGCTGGCAATAATGGAATCAAACGCCTGATCCTGAAATGGAAAAGAGTGCCCGTCATAGGTGAAATCAGCTTTTCCGGCATATTCTCCCTCCGGAGCATATTCCAAACCGGTGTAGCTTTCACATTTTATCAATTTTTCATAAGGTTTCAGGCCGCAGCCCACATCAAGAACTTTTCCATGCAGATTTTTGCCGAGTTCGCGAATTTGCTGCATAAGAGACTTCCGCGCAAAGAAAAACGGGTTGAAAAAGAGGCTCATGACGCCATCGGAAAAGGCGGCGTTGCGGTAGCTGTTCACAATTGCCTGGAAGACTGTTGCTGTATGTTTTTCTCCAGTCTGAGTTTTTTTCTGCTCATCCATTTTTCTATCCTGTTTTCTGCGGGATTCAAGGATTCTTTTTCCAGAGCTGCCCTCTGTATTCCGCATGGTCTTGAGAGCTGCCGAGTCTTATTTTAGTCTGGTAACTGAGAAAGTCGTCAAGCATCCGGTAACGGGGAGAAAGGATATTGCTGAAATCATTTTTTCCGAATATCTGCACTGCATAGGAACCTGTGTAAATACTGGGCGGGACATGCTGGATGCAGTAACGGCGCTTTTCATTTTCTATGAAAACCGGAGTCCGGTCAATCAGAATGTAATCACACTCCGCATCCATTACTTTTTGAAGGAGCGCTTGAAAGTCCGGCAGATACTGAAGTACGCTGGAGAAGAGAACAATGTCCGGTTTTCCGTTTCGGAGAACATCTTCGACGGACTGTTGAAAACTGATTTCCGGGAACCCTTTCAACAGTTCTCTGCCGGCTTCCGTGAAGTGTTTCTGTTCTACGATTTCCCATGATATCTTTCTGAAACAGGAGAGAAACTTCCGGTTCTGGAAGTAGGCGCTGCCCAGAGATCCGCCGAAGTCCAGGAGATGAAGTTCCTTTTTCCCGTGCATGGCAAAAAGGAGTGATGAGACCAGAGGATAATTGGGTTCCTCATGGAAAAACAAAACGGAATCACGCTCAAAAACTGCGTT
The DNA here is from genome assembly GCA_019408975.1 of Lentisphaeria bacterium. Lineage (GTDB taxonomy): Bacteria > Verrucomicrobiota > Lentisphaeria > Victivallales > UBA1829 > UBA11452. The sequence continues at coordinate 7,025 of DXVA01000119.1, forward strand.
TCCCGCAATCACCTCTTTTGTTGCATTCCTTACTTTTTCCAGAATATTGGCTGCATCATATCCGGCTGCATCCTTTTGTGCACTTTCCAAACTGTCGTAATTTCCCTGCCATGGGTTTTTCCGTCCCATGCACCTGTGCAAAAACCTTTTCAGAAAATCCGGCAGGATCTTTCCGGCAATTTTGCGCAGCATACTGCTCATGCCGGAAAGCGGGGCGGTGGAAGGAGAATTGAAGAAATCGGCATAAATCTGATATGCCCGTTCATTGACCGCTACCGGAATTTTATGAACCGGAAAAGAAAGATGATTTCCGGTAATCTTTGGAAAACGATCCTTTGTTCGTATGTGAGTTCCGGCGAGTCCGATATTCTGAATCAGATTGTTGCCGCTGTGCAG
>DXVA01000119.1:7430-11850 GCA_019408975.1 Lentisphaeria bacterium
GCAGAAGCGTGCCAGCGGATTGCCCAGGAATCCACAATTCCATTTTTCTGGTTTTCCAGCATTTGAAAATAAGGATAGGAACCATTGAAATCAAAAAGCGGAATCAATTCCGGTTTTGCCCGGAAGGAGGCCAGCAGTTTTTCCGCCGACGGTTCAAACAGATCCCATCCGCGTTTCCAGGTTGCCCATCCCCAGCAGTCCGCTCCCCGCAGGAAAAAAGTATCCGGAAGTTTTTCTTTTGTATTCCAGGAGAAGCCGTGAATACTGCAGACCTGTTCTTCATTCTGATATAAGTCCAGCGCTTCGTTCATAAAGCGGAGAAAACAGGGAGACGTTACCAGATCATCTTCCAGTACAATGACTTTGCCGCAGCGGTTTACGACTTCCGTGACGCCTGCAATAACGGAATTCGCCAGACCTCTGTTGACGGGACTCTCATGGATTTCCACTTTTCTGAATCCCTGTATGAGATGAATATATTCCCGGACAGCCTTGACTTTTTCCGTATCACGTTCATTCTTTGGTCCATCGGAAAAGATAATCAGTTCGCTTTGATCCGCGAGTTCATTGGCGCGCAGAGCCATAACTGTACGAATCAGATATTCAACCCGATTGTAACAGAACAGAATAATGGGGCTCAAAGTTTTTATTTTTGTATCTTTCATAGGCATACGACTTTCGCCTTTTTATATCACGTTACCGTTTTAATATAAGGGATGAAGATGAATTTTACAAATTGCGTGGTACTTTAGAAGAAGGATAAAATATTTTTTATGATCATTCCTGCATCCAATCCTGTAAGACATTCTCTGTTAAAAAGACATGGTTCATTTCTTTGCAGACAGCCATTGCAATTGTGCGGCATTTTCTTCTCAATGATTTTAACATTCGGAAGACCGTCCGGCGCACATCGCAATTTCTCTGTTGGTCCGAATAGCGCTATTACATTGCTGCCGACTGCGGAGGCTAAATGCATTGGTCCGGAGTCTACGGAAAGCATTAACCGGCAGCAGGATAAAAAGGCTGCCAGCAAGCGAATATCATAAATGTCGTCAATCAGCTTTATTTCATATTTCTTATGTGTGAAAAAGTTGTGTACAGCGGCTTTTTCTGCTTGTCCGCAAAGAATGGCTTTGGGAATTGACGTAGGTAATTCCTGTAATATTTCTTCCAGCAGTTTTACCGGAAAAGCCTTTTTTTCTGTAGTCTTTCTCCAGCTGAGATGAATTGCCAGGAAAGGCTTGTTGAAAAGTTCGTATTTCTGCAATACCGGAATAACGGCTTTTTTCTCATCGGCTGAGATAAATAAATCTGGCTGTGTCCGTTTATTGACGGGCAATCCCAGCGCTTCCAATATTTTCAGGTTTTGCAGTCTTTCTGAAATATAATCCTGACGCGGCAGCAGGGTGGAGAAAAAGGTATCTTCCAGCGAGCCTATCCCTGTTGCGTTTCTTATAAGACCGGTTTTCCGGAGAAAATTTAAGAAATGATGAGGTTCGGAATAAGGAATGAGTGCATAGTCGTAACGGCGAACTAATCTCCAGCATCCTTTTCTGATAATGTCACGGAAATAAATGATGTCTGTAACAGGAATTATTTCATCTGATAACTGTGGGACATGAAGCAAATCTATATAGGGCGGAATACCTGCAATAACACGCTTGCAGTCAGGAAGAAGACGCTTTATTTCCAATAACATTGGTGTCATTAAGACTGTATTGCCTATGCCCGCGCAGGCTGGAATAATGATTCTTTTCATGATTTTACAGTCTCAACCACCTGCTCAATTAAGTTGTCACAATAAGAACAGGTGCCCCAATGCGAGCAATGAGTTTCCACTGTTTCTCCGGACAATTCTTCCAGCAGCAGATTTTCTTTTCGTGATGTATGTTCCAGCATATGTCTCATGCAGGGGTAGCGGAAACCGTCTGGACCGATCAGAATAATTTTATTTCTGCAGAGAACTGATTTTTCAACCTTTTGAGAGACTTTTTCATTTGGTGCTTTTCTCTGATCCTGTTCCAGAAAAAAGTTCCATGGAATATCGGAAAAGTCACGAAGCAGATCTTTTTGCTCTTGGGCAGAATACCCGTTATTTACGGTGTGGACTACTCCTGAGAAGTTGGAACAGGAGGCCAATTGAAGAATATGGTTTTTAATCTTTTGTCTTGGAATGTGAGACGGATGATAGGAACCGAGAAAAAAGACCGGTCTCTTTACAGTCTCAATGAATTTTTGGGGAGAAAGAGTCATATTTGTGTAAATACTGACATGGAGGTTGTATGGAATTGCCTGAACCAGCTCCTCAATATGTGGAAAGAGGAATGGTTCACCCCCTGTAATGATGACATCGCGATTAACTTTTGCAATAATTTTCAGCCACTCATCCTTTGTTAACTCATGGTAGATGTGTTTTGTATATTTTTCATTTAAGAAATTGGAGCAGTATGGACATTGCAGATTACACCTTAAAGTAGGATAGATTCTGATTTTTCCATCAAATTTACTGTTCTGCTGTTCTTTCGAAAACCAGAGCCCCATTTTTCTTATGCCTGCTTTTAACTGATGCCAGTTCATATTATTACCTTTCAAAGGTTTTTAGAGGTGACTAAACGGAAAGCGGAATCATAGTTGATTGTACCATGAAAGTTTCGGCTTTTGGGATAACTGGGGTTCTGCAGCACCTTGAATTGTGCAGCATTATAGATATTGTCACAGGCATTTGATGTTTCTCCGTAAAAAATATATAGACGGATATTATAAGTATTGGGGCGCAAATTGAGAGACGGTATTTCGAGTAAAAGCATATTGGCATCAGCCGTATAAGAATATTGAACTTCATCCGAGATGAAATATTGAACAGGATTTTCCTTTTGATCAAAAAATGAAACTTCAAAGCCTAGTTTTGAAAAGTCAATTTCCTTTATGATATCCAGTGATACTGCAATCTTAAGATAATCGCCGGACAGAATGGATTGAATGTTTTTTCCTGCCTGATTGTAGAAAGCCAATGCAGTGGCTTTTACCAGGAATGAGCCGTTCCGATCCGTTCGTTCGGATAATTTTTGAGTCAGGATTTCATTTTGATAATATGACAGATAATTATTGACCATATCCATTGAGCTGCCTTCATTTTTCTTATTTCCTCCCAATAAGAAAATACCTCTGTTACATATCTGTGTGACAGCCCCCATATTGTGGCTGACGAAGAGGATGGTGCGCCCTTCATTTTTTGAGATGTCATCCATCTTGCCGAGGCATTTTTTCTGGAATTCGGCGTCGCCGACGGCAAGGACTTCGTCGATCAGGAGGATTTCCGACTCCAGATGCGCGGCGACGGCAAAGGCGAGGCGCACATACATGCCGCTGGAATAACGCTTGACCGGGGTGTCCAGAAACTTTTCCACGCCGGAGAAATCCACGATTTCATCGAACTTACGTTTGATCTCGGCACGTTTCATGCCCAGAATCGCACCGTTCAGATAGATGTTTTCCCGTCCGCTCAATTCAGGATGGAAACCCGTGCCGACTTCCAGAAGGCTGGCAACGCGTCCGCGCATCGTGATTCTGCCTTTCGTCGGTTCCGTGATCCGACAGAGAAGCTTCAACAATGTCGATTTTCCGGCTCCGTTGCGCCCGATGATGCCGATCCGGTCGCCCTGTTCCACCTCGAACGAGACATCATCCAATGCCTTGAACTCCTCCAATTCCACCTGTTCCCGATTCGGGCTCAGCGGATGGCGCAGACGCTGGTACAGACCCCGTCCGGCGGACATCATGCTTTCACGGAACGTCTTGTAGCGGATTACTCCGCTGTCCCGGTCGTGCCCGATCGTGTAGTATTTGGAAAGATGTTCTACGGTTATGATCTTCATAGTTAAGAGTTAAGAGTTAAGAGTTAAGGCGGGACTGGGTGGTTTTTTTGATTGATGCCAGCATTTTTAACAGTTCTTCGCAATCATTCAGGATACTTACTGCCGCGTTTTCTGTGAAATAGCCTGAATCATGCAATAAGCGCAACCAGTAATGAGTTTCCCGCGCTTCTTTATATGCTATCGTCATTTTTGCCAGAAAATCTTTATTGGATTGCGCACCGCCGGCTTCTTCAATATTGGCTCCTATGCTTGTGCCGGAACGCAGAACTTGTTTTGATAAAATAAATTCCTGTTTGTCCTTCGTCAAATGCTGGTACATCTTTATCATTCTCAATGCAAAAGCATAACTTTTATCTCTTACAGAATCGTTTTTTATCTTATCCATCATTAAATATCCCTATTTAACTCATAACTCATAACTCATAACTCATAACTCATAACTCTTAACTCTTAACTAAATAAAGTCTGCGAATTCGCGTTCCATACGGCGGAACATGAAGTAGCCGCACAGCAGGAAAAACAGGGAAATCGCGATGGATATGAGC
>DXVA01000012.1 GCA_019408975.1 Lentisphaeria bacterium
CGGGGCTCACCGTGCGCGGCGCGTATGATCCGGCGTCGACTTATCAGAAGACCGATACCGCCATGGACGCAGTTCAGTATAACGGTTCGTTATGGGGTTACATCAACGCGGAGGCAGGTTCCGGCAACGCCCCGCCGGAGAGTGCGGCGACTGTCTCGAATGACTACTGGACGCTCCTCGTCGCGAAGGGTGATCCGGGCGCGGATGGAAAGGGAATCGTTTCAATCGAGAAAACCGGCTCCAGCGGCAAAGTTGATACCTATACCGTCACTTATACCGATGAAACAACGTCAGCGTTCACAGTCACGAACGGTATGGACGGTCAGGACGGCACAGATGGTTTGACTCCGAGCATCGATCCGGACACAAAGCACTGGATGATCGGCGGGAGTGATACCGGAGTGGTTGCCGAGGCAAAACTTGAAGGGGGAACGGCTGAAATTACGGAAGTCGCAGACAACATCGCGACGCTCGCGGGAACCAATGTGCCGGTCGGCGTGAGAACAAACTCCGGGGCGTATTATCCCATCGAAAAAGGGTCGGTCGTGATTGACATTACCAACGGGCAAATCAAGCTTGACGTGACACCGTATCTCGCGTATGACAACGCTGCATCGTTTACGGGACCGTGGACGGTTTATTATGCGGCGGGTTCCAAAGGTGACAAAGGCGATAATGCGCTCTCGTTCCAGATCGGGACGGTCACAACCCTTGCCGCCGGAGCTTCGGCGACCGCTGAGGCTGCAATCAGCGATGAGGGACTCGTCACGCTCAACCTCGGCATTCCGCAGGGGGCAAACGGTGCGGACGGTCAGGATGGGACGGACGGAGAAGATGCGGATGCCACAGCAGCCATTGATACGCACAATTCCGATGCATCAGCACATACCGAGATTCAGAGTAAGTTCGCCTCTTATCTTCCCCTTGCGGGGGGGACGATGACGGGCGTTATCAACAGGAACGGAGCCTTGGTGCAGAATACGGTCTCCGGAGGCTCTGTTTCATTGATCGCATCTCACACCGGTGCAACGGAGAAAGGCGCGGCACTCTACCTGTGGGATGAGGCGAACTCGACGTATCCCGGTTATTTTATATTACGTGCAGGGCATACATCAGGTTACAGCGATCTAATAGGAACCGCTCCCGGAGGGCTGACATGGAGGGGTGCATCTCTGATCGGCGAATGCTCAAAAACAATGGTCGGCTATACAAAACTACCGAACGGAATTATCATCCAGTGGGGATTTACGTCATCCACAGCTTCAAGTGTATCTGCAACTTTCCCTGTCGCATTTACAGCTGTTCCAATTGTCATACCACACAGCCCATTGGATGGAGTCGGTATAGCAGTATCTGCTACGACCACCTCTGCAACATTTACCATATCGTCTGGAAGCATAAACGTTAAATACATCGCAATAGGTTATTGATGAAAGGAGAATTGAAAAATGAAATACTACAAAAACGGCGGTTTTTACGATAAGGAGATACACGGACTGGCTCTTGCGGGAGGCGATGCGGAACAGCTTGAAGAATGCTGGGCGGCATTCATTGCCGACGCCGTGGAAGTCACGGAAGAATACTGGGAAGAACTGATGAACGGGCAGGCGCAGGGAAAGCGGATTGAGCCGGATGAAAACGGGTATCCGGTTGCCGTTGCGCCACCGGAAAAGACACTGGATGAACTCAAGGCTTCAGCGGTGAACAAGCTCTGGCGGAACTACAAAGCGCATCAGCAGAAGTATGTCGACGCAGAGGATTTGACGCTTGCGACTCTCTGCGCCTCGCAGGGCAGTGCGAAAGGCTCGGCGGTCCAGCTTTGGGTCATGAATCTCTGGGCGCAGTATTACACGGTCAGGGACGCGATCACGGCGGCGGAGACGTCGGACGCGCTGGCGGCAATCGATCTGACGGCTGAATCGTATGGGGAACCGCCTTACACGATTCGCGAACTGAACGAAGAAGCCGCAGCGTTTCTTGCGAACAGCGGTGAACTGTGAGGAGGCAATGTTATGAGTGAATATTTATTGACAGATCTGCCGCGTTACGTGAAAACGGCGCCGCGGGAAAATTTCGCGAACAGCATTGTGAAAGAGGGGGCGGTCCTGCTTTTCAGCGAAGACGGCGAGACGCTCGTTGCAAAACATCCGGACGGCACCTTTTCGGAAATCAGCTCCGGAAGTTCCGGCGGCGGCTCGGCGGAGTATTACAAGTGTGCCAGCGTGGACACGGAAGCGAAGACATGGAGCGGCTATAAGGCGGTGTTCGGAGAGAACGGTTACACGATCAGCGACACTCTCACAGAAGGACTGGTTTACAGTGGTATGACTCCGCAAGTCGGAACGATATATGACAGCACATGCATTGTCCGTGTCGCCTATCTTTACAGCAGCCTTGCCGTCGAGCCTGAACTTGCTGTTTTCTATGCTCCTTTGATGACTGATACCAGTATAGAAATAAATCCAGGTGATATGTCTACCGGTTCAGGAGATATAAGCTTCGGAACAGTAGACGGTATACAAACAGCCATTCTTGATGCCGGTTATGTATTCTGGGATAAAAGCACATATCTTCCGTATGGTAACACCTCAGTGAGCTTCTCCTTTGGTTTACGTCTTACAGAGGAGATGAGTAATAAACTGCTGTTCTTCTATGCCAGTAACGATGCCTATAATGGTCTTGGATTGCGTATTGACGGAACTTCGTTGTCGATGTGTACCAAAGATGGCAGTGGCAATCTTCTTGGTGATGCGCAGACACTGCAACTAAACACATGGTATCATATTTTGTTTACATATTCGAGCAGCGGGACATGGAAACTGTATATAAACGGGACCCTTATGACCAGTGCAAGTAAACAGCAAACACTTGCAAGCGGTTATAGCTTAAACTTTGGAAATTATACGTGGTCATCGACATACAGGTACCTGTATGCATGTCTTACAAAAATCAGGGTCTTTGACTACGTTGTAGAAGATCCTCTGAATATAGCGTGGCTGATGCAGGATATCGGCATTTCATGAACGAGAATAAGGAGTTTAACCCATGAAGCAACTATGTTATAACATCCTCGAGTATTCCTATTCAGGCAAGGCGGACTGGTTACGTAAATCTTATTGGGAGGAGATACCGTTTGAGCCTATGAAGTTTGGAGCGGAGGGTATCTGCACGGCTTGCTATTTTGCCGTATCGAACAAGATCAAGGTTGCTTCGGATGTATCAGGGGACGTGTATTTCGGAAGCGTAATCCATGAGCTGTATCATGCCTACCAGCGACACACGATGGGGCTTGTAAGGTATCTGCTCACGAAGACATTCCGGCGCAAGAAGCTGGAGGCTCCCGCGAAGCAAGCCGAGCTGGAAGCAACGCAATGGGCGGGAGAACAGAGAATCAGGCAATGGAAGGAAAAAGTTAAATGCTGATTGATATCCACAAAGAGGACAAGAGGGGCAATGTCTACACCATGCGCGAACCCGGCGGGCTCGGCATCGTATGGCACGGCAAGTGCTTCCTTGTGCCGTATGGCTTCGAGAGCGACGGCGCCAGTGTCCCGCGTTTCTTCTGGCGCCTGGTGTTTCCCGCGAGTGAACCGAAAGCATTGCGGGCGGCTTTCGCGCACGATTACATCTACCGGACGCATCCGCCGGGCTGGACCAAAGCCGATGCGGACCGGATGTTTTACGAATTGCTGGTGGAGGACGGCGTCCCGAAATGGCGGGCACGTCTCGCCTACCGCGGCGTTGCATGGTTCGGCGGGCACGCATGGAAGGAAGGAGGTAAGGATGTCTGAAGGCTGGGCAATCGCGATGTTGTCCGGGGCGCTGCTTGTCATGACAGGAGTTCTCGGATGGGTGGCAACGGAAATCCGTCTGCTGCATAAATCCCTGACGCAGTTCGTAAATAAAACCGATTGTCAGAATGACATGTCCGCCCACTGCGGGCGTCTGGAAAAGCTGGAAAACAAGGTCGGCGAAAACAGCGAAAAACTGGCGGCGATCGAGCAGTATCACGCCATGATCAATGTGCCGCTCAAGACGAAATAGTGGTTAGTGGTTAGTGGTTAGTGGTCAGTGGTTAGAAAAAGCGGGTTAAAGGGTGCAGCCCTTTCCACCACTGACAACTGATCACTGACAACTGATCACTAAAAATGAAAGGAATAAAATCATGAATGACAAACTTATCAACGCATTGCCGCACACTGCGCTTGCCCTGCTGTATCTCGCGGGTGTTCTGCTGTTCGGGCTCCTCCTGACCGGATGCGCGGCAACGGGAAAAGCCGTGACGCAGTCCGCCAGCGGGAAAAACCTCAACCTGGACGGCTATCTGATGCTCGGCGAACTTGAAACAGCCAACCCGGAAACCGGAACGCCAAACGGAAAACTGATTATCGGGCGTCTGACTTACAAAAGCCGTAAAGTCGGCATCCCGTCAGATCAGAAAGTCCCGACGGCGGGTTACTTCAAGAGCACGAAAACCAAGTCGTTGTTCGGGACGGAAGAACACATCATCGAATATGATTTCACGGCTGGAAGTGAAGCTGATGCGAAAGCCGCGCTTGAGGAACTGGAAAAACGCCGTCAGGCGGCGGAAACGGCTGATGGCAACAAAACACCCGCCGCCGGGAATGCGGATGCTCCCGCCGCAGGAAACGCCAAAGCGGAATGACGGCAAAAAAACAGCCCCCGAATCTTGTTTGACCGGGGGCTTATTTTTTATCCCTTTCACTTCATCTTTAGAAAAGCAAGCGGGACGGGCGATTTTTCATTTTTCATATTTTTGCCTCCTCCGCATTCCACGGAACCTGCCGAATCTGCAATTCCGGGGGAAACTTTGCGATGTCTTTAACGAGCTCCCCGTCAATATCAAGCTGTTTAACGAAAACCTTGATACCGGCTTTACGGCACTGCCGGACAATACTTTCTACCCATTCGAGCTTGCACGGGCGGCGGTTTGCGCCGGACTCCGCGCCGACGACAACCCAATCAAACGGCAAATCCTCCGGAGCAATGTATTGCAACTGCATATCAATCGGGCCAAGCAGAGGTTCGGCAGAAAGCCAGCGCGGCACCTTGTTTGAAAGCATTCTGAAATCGGAAATCCGCTCCTCATACCGCATCTGATTTTCGGCTGTCATGCCATATAGAACCTGCCGCCAGCCGTATTTGTTCAAATGCTCAACCATCCGAGATACTCTCTTGGTCAAAATGATATTCGGCGTTCTCGTATCCAACTGGTCAAGCCAGCTCGTGATTTCATCATCAAAATTCCAATCCCCGAAAATGTCGGTCATGTTGCCGACAAACACCACGCCGGAACGCGGCGGAGATTTCGGACTGGTCGGACGGTGCGGAGTAAATCCGCCGTCTGCATCACGCAGTTCCGGAAAACGCTCTGCCATTCCTGCCGCATAACAGTTTGCGCATCCCTCCGACACTTTCCGGCATCCGATTACCGGATTCCACGCTTTGTCCCAATATTTCGCGCCTTTGCCCCATTCGTCAATCATGATTCACCTCTCGCTTTTTGCGCAATATTTGCAGTTGCCTTTGTGGACTAATACCGCGTTTGCGCTAAGTAGTCCGTTCGTAACATACTCACATCCGTTATATTCGATTGTCTCAAGTTCCCGCGATGCCCAGTCCTGATATGATTCCTGTTTTTCTGGCAAACATCCCGTCAGGAGGCAGGCAATAGCCACAGCGGAACCAAATAAAATGTATTTTCTCATGCTTTAACCCGGTATTTTTCCCTTTCTTTCTTTGATAGCTTCTCCCAGCGACCTACTGCACTCAGGAACTTGCGTCCCATGCGTTTACTCGGCTCACCGTCTTTATTGAGTTTCTGCGGTCCAATCATATAGCGATACTCAAAGCGGAATCCTCCGAATTCATATTCATCTGCAATCGCAATGTGCATGAGACATTGCCCTCTTTCATTCCTTACCAGATAATGTGGCATGATTACCCCTCGCTTTCCGCCGGGCTGTTCAGCCAGTCCAGCTTGCATTCTTTACAGCCTCTACCCTTGCAAACAGGGAATTTGTCATCAAGGCGCATCGGACAAAAAGGCATTCTCCCCGCCAGCTCCTCGTTGCTCATCGCGCGGAGGCGGTCACCGTTGGTCAACGGCTTCGGTGTTCTTTTTTCTTCATTCATGATTTCACCTCGACCCCTTTCAATTTCAGCCACAGCAGGAGCGCGGCGGAAGTCACGCCGTTATCGTCTCTGGCGGTTTCATAAAGTGTCTCGTCAGGGTCAATCCTGCATGACACCGTTATGGTTCCGTCAATTACGTTCACCGACAAATTCCGTAATTCCCGCCAAATCTCCACCAGCGTCGGCGCGGGATAAAGAAACCCGGCGAGCCGGAGTCTAGCTGTTTCATCAGGATGACCGGGCACGAGGCGGATAAAGCCGCAAATATGGTCATATCTCCACACCAGCGCAGTATCCTCAAACTCCCCCGCCGGGATGAGCTTGCACAGCTCAAGACTGGCAACGATTTTTTCAAGACTTTTACTCATGGTAGATTCCTTTCACATTGTTGCAAACCGAGATTGACAATCCACGTCATCCGGTATTTTATCATAAAGTTCTAACGCCTGCTGAATCATGGTGTTGTCTTGCGAGTCCTTTGCTTTGCCGGACAGCCACCAATCGAAATAACCGACGGCAGAACCGTAGGCTTCAAACCATCGGGGCTTACCGAAGCGATTCGGCACGCCATGCCAGCGCTCCCAAAGCTTTTTAGTATAAAGGAACCAGAGATTTTTGTATCTAGGCCATCTATCAAACTCTCTTTTTTGTGAAGCAGGTCCCGCAAGCGGACAACCAATGCAACCAAGCCGGGCAAACCCCTCATCATAGAGGCGGCAATACGGTAGATTTTCGCCGTGGATAAAACTCCACACATCATGATCCGTCCAATACACGATTGGAGCAAGTATCATGACTCCTTTATTTTTTCTGCTTGCATTGACTTGTTTCCACATACCCTTTCGACGGCTAGATTCCTCGGCCCTGACTCCTATTATTTTTAATTGGTATTCATTGCCTGTATTTTCTTTGTATTTTTCGCAACACCAGCGGCAGAAACGTGTCGGCAAGCCTTTGCCGGCTTCGACCATATAACGCAACATGTGCATGTCTGGTTTTCGCCAGATTACATCCTTATGATGGTCCCGGATATAATAAATGAGTTCAGGTGGATCTATCGTTGTCACTGAGTATACCGGGTCAAAGTCGATTCCCGCCATGATTGCAAGGTGTTTTATTACGATGGAGTCTTTCCCACCGGAAAAACATACGATAGCTCGTTTCCCTGCACACATCATCCGAAGGAGTCCTACCGCTTTACGCACCTTTGCATCCAGCGGTTCCGAGATTGCCGCCTGATACATCTCTTCCTCGGACGGGGGTAAGTCAAACAATGAGACTTCTTTCATTGGTCAGCTCCTTTCTTATGCGACATCTTTCATCACATATTTTATGAGGTCTGGTAATGCGGCGGAAATCAACGCTTCCGCCAGTTTCGGACAGACGGCATTGCCAATCTGTTTTACGATGTCTTTTTTACTCCCGGAAAACCGATAATCTGCGGGGAAACTCATTGCGGCCGCGAGTTCGTGCGGCTGTAGCATTCGGAACAGGATGTCCAGCAGCAGGAACCGCCCCCACTCATCCACCACCAGCCGCCCGTCCGCCAGGGCGAACCGATCTTTGCAGGTCACGGTGCCGAGCGGTTTCTCCACACTGTGCGCCTCCTCCTCGCCACCGTAGAACTTCACCAGCATCGGCGACACCACGGAGATGCTGCCGGTCGTCGCGATGGTCGGCAGTGGATGCGAAACCGGCTTGACGGTGCCGCCGCTGTGTTGAGGAATGAACATCGGTTCGACGAGCGAAAACTTATTCTGACATGTGACCGCTCGAAGCGGCTGATCCACCGGACGCATGACAACACGCTCCGCAGTATGCTCAAGATTGAGTATAAACGGAGAGGCGAGGGAAAGATTGTTGCGCGTTGTGATCGTCGGAAGTTGCTCTCCTGCGGAACGGATGCGCGATGAACCCGATTCAGCGGGATGCGTCATGTCGATCAGCAGCGGGACCGCAAGGGATAAATGCGTTCCCCCGGCGGTGACGGTCGGCAAAGGGTGCGATACGCTGATCGCCGAGCGGTCGAGGTTGCCTTCCGCCGTGCCGCGCAGCGACACGACCAGCGGCTCTACCAGCCCGTAACGGTTCGAGCAGTCCACGACCGGCACCGGGGCGGAAACGGAATGATTCCGGTCGTCGCCGCCATTGTATCGGGTCACGAATGCCGTGACGAGCCCCTCGTGGCCGATCGTGCTGATCGACGGCAGCGGCTTGTCAGTCGGTCGGATGGCGGCGTTGTCCTGCGCCGGACTGGTGCCGCGCATCACTGTGATAAAAGTCATCTCTTTCTGATGTGCTGCAACCGGAGGCAGCGAGGCGAGCACCTCGAACGGACACCGGCCGGAGAATTTGCAGGAACGGACGATCTCCCGGCGCAGCGCGACGCCGAACCGGTCGGCATACCGTCCGCCGTGTTTCGCGATGCCGGAGTAGATGCGGCGCAGCGTATTCGCCGCCAGCGGCTTTTCCCGCTCGAAAATCGAAGTGCCCCGGATGTTCCAGTCGATGATTTCCCGCGCGGCCCGCCACGGCTTTTCGCCAAACAGCCCCGGCACCTTCGCATGAGTCGGTTCCGGCCAGCGGATTTTCCCCATGCCGCGGACCGCCTGAATGATCAGCCGCCGGCGGCAGGTCGGCGCGCCGAAGTCGGCGGCATTCATCACCTGATAGTCCACCCGGTAGCCGAACGCTTTCAACGCCCGGATGTACTGCCGGAAAATTTCGCCCTTCTTCTTGACAATCGGATGCCCGGCCTCGTCGCACGGCCCCCATTCGAGAAATTCTTTGACGTTCTCGATATAAATGCGGTCGATGTAAAGTTCCTGCGGCCATTTGAGGACATCCCACGCAGTCGCCCGGCTCTGTTCATCCTTCGGCCGGCCGCCCTTCGCCCGGCTGTGGTTCGTGCATTCGGGCGAAGCCCATAAGATGTGTAGCCGTCCGCCGGGCACAAGCACCCGAGGCGAGAGACGGTGTATATCATCCTTGAAATATTTTCCTCTGTGATTGAGATTGTTGGTTTCAATGGCGCGATCCCAGTGATTGACTCCGACGAGCTCATAATCAATACCATTCTGCTCAAATGCGGCAATCATCCCCGTGGACGTCCCGCCCCCGCCGCAGAACAGGTCAGCACACAGTAGCTTACTCATTTCCCCGCTCCCTTCAGGTCTTTCACGTAAGCCCATCTCGCAATGATGTCCGGCAATATAAGTCTTGAGTTGCCCTCAAGGTCGTTATACCTGATATACCCTGCACTATGTATGCCGGCAAAAAAGCCAATTCGGTATCCTCCGGTTGTTGTTTCAATCAACACATATTCCCCCATAATTTCTGGTATTTCATCACCCGAATGCCATACCGGAAGCGCTTCCCTCAACTGCTTGTTCGCCGCTTCCAACTCTAAAATATATTTTATCATGATTCATTCTCCTTTCAGGGCTTTTTCTGCATACCGTCTGATTGTCATAAATTCCACACATGACGGCGCTGGAATCCTTTTCGAGTATTGCTCATCCGCGAATTCTGCGATATCTTTCAACGTCTTCCGCAGCCGCCTATTCTCCGCTTCCAGCTCCGCGATGCGCTTTTGCAGGGCGTCCTCAATCGGGCGATCATTCCAATTTATGATAGCCTTATCTTTATCTGCACTTGATGCATTACAATTTGTGCAGTTAACAATGCAACAACCGATATCAGGAAGATAATATTCTATAATGATTGCCGCTTCTTTCCCGCAAAACGGGCACGACTTCAGTTCTTTACTCATTTTACCCATTCCCCCTGTTCGTTTTTGTGTTCGAGGATTCCACAGGGAGAGCCGTTTAACTTCCAGTTGGATTCAGCGAGCGTTTTTGCCGAATATGCAGATGGGCCTTTCCCTGCAAAATAAAGAGCTCCTCTATCCCTCTGATATCCGAGGCAGAGCGTAAGGTCTCCGTCTTCCATCTCAAAAACCTTGCCGACTTTGCTTTTCAGCTCCTCGTCATTCCACGGGCGCAGGCGGGCTTCTGAAATATTTTCAATTGGAACAAGATATTTCGTTTTGACAAATCCTGGATGAACAACTTCTATCTTTTGATACTTTCCGGTTCCGATACCGCCGCTATGGATATAGCACCACGTTCCAACCTTGATCCAGTCCGGCAAAGCGACAGTGACTTTTTCCCATCTTGCTTCTCTATCAGCTTCAAACGGACATAATAACGGCTTACAGTTATTATCGAGTTCCAAATGGCAATCGGCAAAACAACTGCCGTTTTCTTTTTTGCAAACCCATTTCATTTTTCAATACCTTTCATGTTTTATTTCACCCGACGCAGTGATTCGCCGGAAAATTCTCTAATGCGGAAAGACTCCCAGAAGCGTTCAGAAACTCTTACCCCGTAAAGTTCTTTCAGTTCAGAAAGGGTTTTATTTGTTGTGACGACGGTTCTGGAACCGAAGTCCTTGTAACCGTTGTAGCGGATATAGAAGACTTCTTCCAGCATGTTATATTTTGTTCCCCAATGTATCAGCGGAATTGGCTCTGTTCCGACTTCATCAATGATCAGGTCTCGCGGACCAGTTCCGAAAAAATCGGATGCGGCGATTTGCTTGTAATACTCTGGACTGCCAAAATTTTGAAGCAACTCCTGCACCGTACAGTATTCCATACGCAGGATTGCAGAAAGCCGTCTCACGCCTTCGGTCTTGCCGATACTGCAAGGTCCAATCAAAAGCAGACCGCGCGGTTCGCAATGCAGTGTATGACATGTGGCATAATCGCAAAGCTCATGAAAAAGTTCCGGATTACGTTTTTCATAACCTGACTTCAAAAGCAGCTCGGATATGCTGGAATACTGTTTCCGGTATTCCGCTTCCGGAGGGGTGGCGATACTGCGGTTTCTTTGCGCCTGCGCCATGATATCGGAAAGTGACATAATCATTTCAATTGTAACTCCTTGTCTGATATTTTGAGGGATTATCTTCCCCACCGTTATTTTTCGCCGTATTTGCGGAGATTCCGGATGTGCGGATATCACGAATCTGCTTCCAGGCTCCATTTGCCGCTTTGCAAATGGCTTCCGTGCGGATTTCCTCAGGCATGGCAAGCAATGTTCTCATCTGCCCTTCCAGCATTGCATTCGGCATAGGACGCCCGTTGCCGTGCATTTCCTGCCAGACGGATAGATATCTTGCAAACTCGGTAAGACCGTCATCTGTAAGCGCTTTCTGAAGAACAGGAAAGATTCCTTTCCGCGTGCGCGCGATATTATTTATTATTTCTTGTACTTCTTGAAAGGTGTTAGATGCCTGTTGCTCCCCTGTTAACTGTCTGTTATTTGCCTGTTGCCCTGTCTGCTGACCGTTTGTTTCCCGGAACTGATAACTTTCATAATTGCAAATGGTTATAATACGTCCTCTGTTTGTTGGTTTGCTTGTTAAAAAACCGTCGTTTTCCAAATGTTTCAGAATTGTGCGGACAGACTGGATTCCGATCTTCCATTCTTTGGACAAATACGGCAGTCCGCAAAACAACTGCCCGCGGACAACTCTGCATCCATCAAACCATGTATCTTCATAGCTGGCCTTTGCTACCATCCACGCCATTGCACCGAAATACGTCAACCCACGACTGGCTGTCCGACAATCGCACATGGACCGGAATAATTTCACCCATCCGTTATCCATGTTCCACTCCTGTATTTTCAAGCACATAAGGCACCTTCGGCATTTCATTGAACATTGCGGCAATCTCGGCATCCAGCCGCGCGATCTCCGCGCGTTTGTCCACCGGATGCAGAAAGTGCGCATCCAGAATGCCGCGGATCATGACATCAGAATAGTCCGGACGCTTCTTGACATGCACTGCCACAAAAGAGCATTTTTTACGCGAATGCGCGTTTTGTGGCAGTTCCAGCTCTCCGCGCCGGTAACGTTCACACGCCGTGTAAATCTGCACGGAGACCGGAGCCGAGGCGCGTTTCATGCGTTCGAGCTGGTCAATGCGCAGATTGATATGCGAGTCAGCGCTCCATTCCGTTCTCATTTTCTCATTGCTCATTTCTCGCAACTTCGCAACATCGCAATCTCACTGCATCACGTTGCCGTGAACGGCTTTCTGGAATGCAATCATAATCTTGCCCAAGTCGCACTTCCTGATTTCCGCGCTGTTGTTATACCCGAAGTCCTCCCAGAGAATATATCCGGCTTCTTCCGGAGTCAGCCCCTTCAGCTTCATCTGGTTGAGAAGCATCCGCTGATCGTTTTCGCCGATACGTTCCTCGCCTTTCTCGAACTCCTTCTCCGCTTTGATCTCCTGTGCCGTGACGGTTTCGGCGGCTGCGTCGATCACGCTGTCGTCGCTGTGATCGTCCGGAGCCTTTACGCCGGTGGAGCGTTCGTAGATCATCTGATAGGCGCGCTTCTCCCATTTGCCGATCATCAAATCAAGCTGGCTTGTCGAATCGCCTTTGATAGCAAACTGGCATGTTTCCGTGTGTTCTCCGGCGGAATCCCGCCACCAGATACTTCCACTGATAACCGCGCCGCCCGCCGCAGTCCGGGGAATATCCGGCTTTGCATACCAGTTGTTGCGTCCGAGTGTATCATTATTGAGACGTGCGTAATAATTCTTTGTGATGTATGCGCGCCCCTTGATAATGTTTACTTCATTTCCCCACATCCGCGCGCCTTTTGCGGCGGCGGCAATGGCAACATCCCGGATTATGTCATCGTTATATCCGGAGCCCTCCGCATACTGTCCGCGACCGAGCTTTTCGCCCTTGTCCTTGTCCGTCACAAAACCAAGCGGCGATCCCTGTAGCTTCTTGAGCCCCTCTATGAGTTCAGGCGTGATCGACTCCCGCAGCTGCTGCACGGCGTTTGCCATCGCAATGGCGGTCAGCGGCGAGTTGTCGTTCATCCGGATCATTTCATAAATTGCGTTCGTGTGTTCCGCCATCGCTTCCAGCGCGGCGCGGTTCCCCGGAAGATACTTCTCCCGGATTGCAAGTGCTGTTTGATTGTTTTCCATTTTTCAGCCTTTCTTTTCAGATATTATGTTTCAGTTCATATTCAAGCTTTTTCATTTCAAGCCATTTCAAAATCCGTTCCTCATGGGAAATTTCCGCCTCTTTCAAAAAGTAACCTGCTAAACTGCCGGAGTGGTCGGGACAAAAATGTGGTTTCACTTCAATATCTATATGCGTTTCGCAAGTAGACACGTCTGTAATCTCAATTTCGTTCCTGCATTGCTCACAAGTAGCAGTTATTTCAACATATAATTTTGTATCTACACTCATTTACCTGTCTCCCAACTTTCTTAACTCTTAACTCAAAGAAACATGCTTTCCTCTTTGATCGCCTCGTCCAGCGGGATCATCCTGTCAAACCGAAGCAGCCACCAGACATCACACTCAAAGAGATAGTAATACATGACTTCAAAGTGTTTTTTCAGTTCTTCGATACTCGGTGCCTGATACATTTCCGGCTTCGGCTCTGCGCAGCGGCAGTCCCGATGCACGTAGACACAGACGCCGTATTCCGGCGATGCAAAAGAGTGATCGGCGCGTTTCGGCGTGATATCTTCGCCCAGCTGGACCAGGTCACCTTCGACGAACAACTCCAATATCCGGTCGAAACTCTGATAATGTTTCTGCAATATGCGCCCGCAGTCACGGGTCCATCCGAAGCGATGCACCTTGATGCCGAGATATTCACCGCAATCTGTTTTCAGAGCGATGCACGCACTTGTTTCAATCCCCGGCGCGCGGTCATATTTTGTATTTCTTGCCCGTCCGAACCTGCCGCCGCCGCGGAAAGGAGGCAATTCCCCGCGAAAAAACGGACGTATTTTCCTTGATCTGTATTGACTTTTCATTTTTCACCCTTATACTATTTATGGTTGTTGATTGTCTCCGTCCGGATTCCGCCCGGCGGAGTCTTTTTTTGCCTGCTTCCCTCCCTTCAAAATTTGTGTGAGTCCCTGATTGGTTTGATATCGAATACCCATCCAGCAAGCGCGACTGCGGCAATCGCCAGCGGCGGCGCAAGGAACGGCCAGCAAAGTTTCATAAATTCACTCATACTCTCCCTCCTCGTCTCCGGCTTCCTCCGGATCAACGTCAATATCCGGCGCTTCCTGTTCGTAATCCGGGTTCTCCGCGCCGCATTCCGGACATCGCGCATGATCCAGGTAAAACCAGCGCCCGCAGTCATCGCATTGTGTTTTCTCATTCCTCATTTTGTTCCCTCACTCTTAACTTTTAACTCTTAACTTTTAACTCTTAACTCTTAACTTTTAACTCTTAACTAAAATCGGCATACTGACAGTGTTAGCGCCTCCGGGTATGCCAGCCGTGAGGGGAGAATTTATCCGGCGACTCCGGACCCGACACTGTCACGCGGGCTGGTCTGGGCGTGTTTTGACTTTTCGTTTTCCTGTGTTATATTTTTTTGTCGGTGCTTCTGCATTGTGGATTGTAATCTGTATTTCTCTTTCAGGCTGACAATCCATGCGTCAAGATCCATCCGATCCAGATAATCTTTTCCGTTGCACTGGTAAATCATATCGCGGAGCTCGGGTATCCGGAGCAATGCCTGCGCTCCTGCCAGTCCGCAGTATCCGGCAGCAAGTTCAAGTGGCATTTGGCGTGACCAGCGCTCCCCGCAGATACATGCGTTCTTTTTCAGACCATGCGGAATGAAATCTAATGTTGTGTCACCGTATTTTTTCATTTCTTTCTCCTCTTTCGTCTTTCGACTGTTTCACGAATACCTGTTCCATAACTTCAATCCCTGCTTCTGCGAATTTTCGGTTGAAGGCTTCTTTCGTCATATCAGATTTCTTCCATGCTTTGTGATACCTGCGGCGCAGACTGAAGCTTTCATCTGTAATTGCAGGTCTGAAGTCTTTGGATTTCCATTTTTTCATTTTAATATTCCTTTGATTTTATTTTGATATTATTATTATAATACAAACAAAATCAAAGTCAAGGAGTCAAAATACTATTTTTGTGATTTTTTTTGGATTTTTCTTGTATTTTTTATATGATTCATGTATTTTAAAAGAGAAAAAAGGAGATCTATATGGATGCTGTAACACAAAAGTCAATCCTTCGGCTTCGTGCGTATATGGAAGCGCAACATCTTAATCAAAAAGAAATTGCAGTAATGATCGGGGTGTCGGAAAATACTCTCACGAACTGGATGAAAGGAAAAAACAGAATTTCTACTGAAAATGCAAAGCTAATAGATAAAATCACTGCCGACTACAAAGACTCTATCACATTTCATTCCAAAGAGGTTCAAAGACCAGAAGGAAAATCCCTACTTCTTCCCGTCATATCAATGGCTTCTGCGGCAACTGTCAACACTGCAATTTATCCGATTGCAGACTGGGCTTCCGATAATTATGAAGATCAACAAGCATTCAGGCTGGGCAAAGAAGGAGACATTGTGCTTGAAGTTTCTGGAGATTCTATGTTACCATGGTATCCCGCACATACGCGCCTACTTTGTCGTCCCTGTCGCCCGCGCGTTGGTGACAGAGTGATTGCTGTCCTAAAGGATGGGGAAGTCATTTTTAAAATTTATGTTGAGGGCAAAAGAAAATTCGGTTTTAAATCAATCAATAAAGAGGAAGGAATCGAACTCTTGTATGATAAGACAGATTATTCTGCTGTAAGAGATATTTATGTTGTGATTGAATCTGCTCGTGATGAACGTGCGCTTGATACAGCGATGAAAAATGCTGGAGTCTGTCATTTCTGGGAAAAAGAACTGAAAGAACTGGATTGAAAAAATAGAACATAGCAGAAAAGGAATTGCATGAACTAGAAGCAGATAAAACAGATACATCCATGTTATGAAAAACAAAATCTTATGGCTTGTCATTCTGATAGAGACGGCGGCGCTGGTTGTCGCAGGCGTGTTTATTGCACGGCACATGGCGTGTTATCATGATCCGGGTAAGCCCCGCATCTATTATTACGGTCCACGCGGAGGTAAGTATTATATTGATGATAGAGGGAAGAAAGTTTATGTCAGAGAGAAAACATTAAAAGCGGGAGAGAAAAATGAAAAGTAGTATCATAGCGGTTTTCGTGTTTGCATCTACCATTTTATTTTCACAGGATTATATCTATGACGGAAAGCCGATCAGTGAGACAGCATTTCAGAATTTATACAAAAAATGTGCCGGATATTATGCGATGGACAAAAACGGCAATGTCTATAATGTTTCACGATTTAATCTGAAACCACCCAAGCAAGGGGATGCGTTTACGGTTCAAGGAGAAGCAAAGCGCGATCTCTATAATTTAATAAAAATGGAGTATACCTATCAATACCTTTCTTACTACTCTCCAGCTTCTTCAAGCATTGGAAGAGGTATTTTTGCGGGCGGTGGATATATTACACAAAACAGACTGATAACAATTTATATTGCTGGAAATATTGCTCCTGAAAAAGATGTTGAAGTTCCTATCTTAATTCTTCAATGTGATGATGATTATTATATGGCAGAGCAATTATTGCCAATCCCGAAAAATATATTTGCAAACTATATCAGAGAAAATCGGCTCTTTCGTTGGGTTGAAGAAAATAAAAAAGCATATAACAGGAAAAGAAAATGTGGTAGATGTTCCGGCAGTGGAAAAGTTGTTGGAACTCAATTTAGACAAAAAACAAAAAAATGCCCTGTTTGTTCCGGAGCAGGGATTTTTGATGATTCAGAACCGGAAAAGTCGTGGTATGTTAAAAGATATTTTCGTGTAACGAGTCCGCACCGCCGCCCTAAAGACATTGTAAGATAAAGACTGAATTTTTTATGGGATAGATCATGCTGATAAAACGCGGAAAAAACTGGTATGCAGTCACCTACTGCGGAGATAAGCAGGTATGGACGAATCTGCATAAACAGAAAAAAGAGGAAGCGCAGGACGCATACCGGATTTTGCAGGCTGGAATCAAGCGGGAACGCGCAGCACATACTCTGACGGATCAGCTGATGACAATTGTCAGTCAGCTCGCCAACCAGGAAATTACAAAAGCCGAAGCAAGAGGCAATATGAATCTGTTGCGTATGAATGCCATGCGTGAAGCATGGAAGGTTATTGATGAATGGATTCCTGCCCCTGGTTTGACGGCGGATGAACTGTGGAAAAACTATCTCGACACAGCCCCTGATCTGAAAGACTCCACAAGAAAGACAAAGGAACAACGTTTCAATGTTTTTTTCAAATGGGCTGGCAACCGTGATATGCGGCTGTTGAAAGAATCCGACTGCCGAAAATTCCTTGAATCACTCAATACTGAAAAAAGCCAGACAATCAATAACTACATTTCCGACTTGTCAAGCATCTGGAAGGCATCGCATGACATTGAAAACCCGTGGGGGGCTCATCTTCGTAGAAAGAGCAACAGCGAACGCAAGAAAGCGTTTGCAGTGCCGCAAATCAGAACCATTATAGAATACTGTCGTGAAAATGGTCTTGAATTCTGGCGGCACGCCGTTACAATTGGCTATTATACCGGGCTCCGTATGAAAGATGTGGTATATCTTTCCCGTGCCTCAATCCGCAACGGCAGGCTGGAGCTGGTTCCGGAGAAGACTTCCGGAACGGAACGGAAAGTCAGTATTGATATTCTTCCGCCATTGCAAAAGGAGCTGAACAGCATCATTCCTGTCGATAATTCTCTGTTCTTCTTTCCCGGCGAGGTTGCGAGATATGAGAAAGACAGACAATGTCTTACTCCGGAATTCAGAAAAATTCTGGATGCCACTGGTATTTATGATAGAGGATATGGTTTTCATTCCCTGCGGCATACTTTTATAACGGAAGCATTGAATGCAGGTATTGCAGTAAAGGACGTTCAGGCAGTGGTTGGACACGAAGCCGTGGAGTTGACGGAAGGTCGTTATTATCATGGCAACCGCAATGCGGATTTATCTTCCTATCCGATACTTGAGGAAGCTCAATAAAATTGCTAATGTTTTGCTATGATTTTTTAAGTTTTTCTTATGAATGGATTCTTCTTTTTAGATACAAAAATAAATTTCAAAATACTGTAAATTCGGTTTTGTAAACCGTCGGTCGGAGGTTCGAATCCATCAGCTGGCTCCATTTTTATGTACGGATTTCCAAAGCCGGTCTTTCTGATACATCTCGCATTCTTTTTCCATTCCGCACTTGCAGGAATTTCGTTTACGGTGTATTGATACCAGGGATACATTCATCATTTCAGGAGGAATCATGGCAGAAAAAAGAAAAAACTTTCCGAGGACCCTTTCGGCGCTCTGCGCCGGCGCGCTGGTGGCATGTCTGATCGGCGGTGTCATTTTCGCCGGGTCCATACGGACACGGAACAATGCCGGAAAGGGAGTCAAAGTCCTGAAACTCGGGCACGGGCTGCCGACAGAACATCCGGTCCATGAAGCCATGCTTTACATGAAAGAACGCCTGAAGCACCACTCGAACGGAACCATGGATCTTGCCATCTATCCCTCCGGCATGATCGGGTCCGAAGCGGAATGTCTCAAGCAGACGCAGAACGGGCACATTGATCTCAGCAAAACATCCTCCGCAGTATTGGAATCCAGTGTGCCGGAACTGACTGCACTCGGGCTGCCTTACGTTTTCCGTGACGGCGAACACTTCTGGAAAGTATTGGACGGACCCGTCGGGAAAGAACTGGGGGAACTGACCAAAGGCATGCGCGCAGTCTGTTATTATGATTCCGGACAACGCAGTTTCTACACAACAAAAAAACCGATCCGCACCCCGGATGATCTCAAGGGAATGAAAATACGCACCCAGCAGAGCCGTCTGGCGATGGATATCGTCAGCGCGCTGGGCGGAGCACCGACTCCGATCCCGTGGGGAGAACTTTACACCGCACTTTCGCAAGGCACCGTGGACGGCGCGGAAAACAATCTGCCGAGCTTCGATACCGGGCGGCATATGGAAGTATGCAAGTATTTCACGCTCAACGAACATACACGTGTCCCGGACATGCTGATGATCAGCCGGCAGACCTGGGACTCCCTGACTCCGCAGCAGAAAGAATGGGTTGAACTCGCTGCTCATGAATCCAGCCTGAAACAGCGAGAGCTCTGGAAGGAAGCGGACAAAACCGCAATCGCACGTGCAAAAGACCTCGGAGTAAAATTTATTGAAGTCGACAGGAAGGCGTTTGCAGATAAGCTCAAGCCTCTGCGGGAAAACCAGCCGGAGGCTGTTTTGAAGTATGTAAAAAGAATCGAACAGGTGAAGTGATGAACGGTAAATTCTATCAATATGCCATGAAGTTTCTGGATGGGGCGCTGGCAATCATGGTCGGAATGCTGGTGCTGGATGTTCTGCTCGGAGTTGCATCCCGCTACTTATGGGGAGCGCAGGTCAAATGGACGGAGGAGCTTGCCACTCTGCTTCTGATTTATGTCAGCATTTTCGGAATCGCCGCCGCTTTTGACCGCTGTGCACATCTCGGAATCGATGCTTTGACCTCGCATTTCGATGCAAAGACGAGAAAACAACTGGCGCTGTTCGCACATGTCGTGACACTGCTGTTTGTCGTGATCGTATTCGAGATCGGCGGCTGGATGCTTGTCAGGCAGGCAATGGTAAACCTGAACATCATGCCGGCGCTTCAGGTATCCGATGTGGTCATGTTCCTGCCGCTGCCGCTCGGCGGACTGTTTGTCCTGCTTTCCGAAATACGCAATCTGGCGGCGGACAGCCGCCGGGATTTCAACCGGGAAACGGAGGAGAATTGAAATGGCTGAAGTTGCAATCGTTCTTCTGGTCGTTTTTGCAGCCCTGCTCCTGATCAACGTTCCTGTTGCCGTGGCGATCGGCACGGCCTCACTGGTCGCGGTATTCGCAAACGGGGGCGCGGTCCAGCCGGAAATGATCGTGGCGGACCGCATGATCAACGGCGTGGCGTCATTCTCTCTGCTGGCAATTCCGTTTTTCGTGCTCTCCGGAATCCTGATGGGACGCGGCGGAATGGCGCGGCGGCTCATTGATTTCGCCGGAACTCTTGTAGGCTGTTTTCCCGGCGGCCTCGCCTACGTGAACGTGCTGACCTGTATGCTGTTCGGCTCCATTTCCGGCTCGGCGACTGCGGCTGTGTCGAGCGTCGGCGGATTCATGATTCCTGAAATGAACCGCATGGGATACAACCGGGAGTTCAACGTCGCCGTCACCACAACGGCCGCCACAACCGGACTTGTCATTCCGCCTTCCAACATCATGATCGTTTACGCTGTCGCCTGCGGTTCGGTCTCAATCGCCGCGATGTTCATTGCAGGTGTCCTGCCGGGTATTCTGATGGGGCTCTGCATCATCCTCGTCTGTATTTATTACGCCCTGAAAAACGGCTACAAAGGCGGACGGAAATCAACGTTCCGTGAAATCCTGATCGCCTTCAAACGGGCTTTCCTGAGTCTTTTCCTGATGTTCGTCATCATCGGCGGAATTCTGGGAGGAGTCTTCACGGCGACGGAAGCGGCGGCGGTCGCCGTCGCCTATGCTTTCGTGCTTTCCGTGCTGATCTACCGCGAGGTCAAATGGAAGGATATTCCCGGAATTCTCGTCCAGACCGGCGTAACCACTGCGGTCGTCATGTTCCTGATCTGCGTCAGTTCCGCGATGAGCTGGGTCATGACCATTGCAAATATCCCGCAGACAATCAGTTCAGTGCTGGTCAGCCTGTCAGACAACCCTGTCGTAATTCTGCTGATCATCAATATCCTGCTCCTGCTGGTCGGGACGTTTATGGACATGACTCCCGCCGTCCTGATTTTCACGCCGATCTTCCTGCCGGTCGTACGCGAAATGGGAATGAGCGACATTCAGTTCGGAATCATGATGATCGTAAACCTTTGCATCGGACTCTGTACGCCGCCGGTCGGTTCCTGTCTTTTTATCGGTTGCGGCATTGGAAAAACTTCAATTGCCAGAGTCACGATGCCGATGGTTCCTTTTTTCATCGCCCTGATCGCCGCCCTGCTGTTGACGACCTTCATTCCATTCCTGACCATGTGGCTCCCCGGCGTTGCAGGACTGCTGAATTAAGATTGCAAGATTGCAATCTCGCAATCTGAATCAGGTCTCGCAATCAGTCGATGAAAAGATCGCGACTGGCGAACTTGGGATCGCAGGTCAAATTGATTCCAAGCTTACGGAGACCGGCTTCGTCGCCGGGGGTCGGCAGATGTGAGATATGCATTTCGCAGCCGGCAAGCTTGCGAAGCTGGCTCATCGCCTGTTTTGCCGTTGGATTGGTGGTTGTGCTGACACTCAACGCGATCAGAGTTTCATCGAGGTCCAGACTGACACGGCGGCTTTTCAGGATATTCCGTTTCAGCATCGCGACAGAGTTGATGACGTCCGGCGCGATCAGCATCTCTGAATCCGGAATTTTCGCCAGTTTCTTGACTGCGTTCAGAATGCAGCTTGAGGACGCATGCATCAGAGATGAATTCTTGCCGGTCATGACCGTTCCGTCCGGCAGAAGCAGAGCCGCACCGCAATAAAAGCCGTCGTTGCCCTTGCCTTTGGTCGTGGCGGCGGCAAGCGCCGCTTCACGGGCGGGAGTCACAACACGGCGATCCTCGTCATGAAGCCCGAGATTGTCCATCAGGACTTTCACACGGTCCACGGTTTTACGATCCGCCGCACCGATGGCGTATTCACACTGGTAGCGGAAATAACGGCGGATGATCTCCTGCTTTGCCGCGCCGCAGACAACCGCATCGTCCGTAATGGCGAATCCGACACGGTTCACTCCCATATCGGTAGGCGATTTATACGCCTGATCTTTGCCCATGATCCGTTCGCAGATGCGGCGTACCACCGGGAAAATTTCAATGTCGCGGTTATAGTTGATCGTAGTGACTCCGTAGTGTTCCAGATGAAACGGATCGACCATATTGATGTCACCGATATCGGCAGTCGCGGCCTCGTAAGCGATATTGACCGGGTGGTTCAGGGGCAGGCTCCATACGGGGAACGTCTCGAACTTCGCGTAACCGGCGGCGATGCCGCGTCTGTGTTCGTGATAAACCTGTGAAAGACAGGTTGCCATCTTGCCGCTGCTGGGGCCGGGACCCGTAACGATCACGATCGGTTTATCGCTTTCGATGTATTCATTGGCTCCGTATCCGGCATCGCTGACAATCAGATCGACATCCGCCGGATATCCCTTGATTGCCCGGTGCTTATATACGCGAATACCGCGGCGGTCCAGTTTGTTGATGAAGTTGTTGACCGCCGGATGATCATCATAACGCGTCACGACAACCGCCTTTACGGAGATATCCCACTCGCGGAGATTGTCGATGATGCGAAGCGTATCGGCATCATATGCAATTCCGAAATCGGCACGGATTTTCTTCCGCTCAATATCGCCGGAATAAATGCAGATCACCACATCAATCTTGTCTTTCAGGCGCTGGAGGAGCTGAAGCTTGACATTCGGGTCAAAGCCGGGAAGAATCCTTGCCGCATGGAAATCATACGCCAGTTTGCCTCCGAATTCAAGATAAAGTTTATTGTCGAAGCGGCTCGCCCGCTTGAGAATCTCCTCAGACTGCTGCTGAAGGTACAACGCATTGTCAAAACCGATTTTACCCATATTCTCCCGCCGGATTCTTGAATTTTACAAACCTGAAAATATAATCTGTTTTTCCGGATTCTTCAAGAGGCGGAAGGATTTTTATAATCAAGATATGTCTTGTAACGCATCGTATTTTATGTGTCTCCGCTGACGCAGTATGCGACAGGGCATTGAAATTCTTCTCAAGATCGGTTTTACCGCAAATAAAATCATCTGAAACCGTTCTGAAATGGTTCGGAGATACCGCCCGGCAGAGAGATCGGGCAGTATCTCCGGGGTGTCGTCACTTTTTCAGATACATGATCTGGCCCGCAGGCACCTTGACGCCGTAATCCTGAAAATCGGAAACGGATATTGTTGCCGCAATCTCTTCTTTTGTCGGATTGTACAGCGCGATTCCCCTGTCGTTAACCGTCAATGCAATGGCATTGCTGGTGGATTTCCATAAAGGCACTCCATTCAGCAGAATCTGTTTTGCGCCATCCGAACTGATCCCGGATTTCGTGACGATACAAACCGCACCGTTTGCTTTTCCGCGCATTTCCTCTACCCGAATCTTTCCGATGGGAGAATGAAACTCGCCATTGCGCAATTCCCCATCATTTACGATCACAATCCCGTCCTTCCACCGGGATACTCTCCATTTTAAATATTCATGGTATGAGAGCATTTCGGCTGCGGCAAAACTACCTCCGCACAATAACTGCCTTTCCACCTGATGCAGCCAGAAAGGTTCCATTGTTTTCCAGAGGTTCTGCGGATATTGCTGAATTGCGCCGTACAGTGGCGTGACGGCAAATCCCGCCGGAGCATTCATCTGTCCCATACCATCATAAAGCATCATGAAAAAACCGGTATCGCCGTAAGTAAGCTGCCAGAGAGGAAGGGGACGGCGTCCATCCTGAAACATCCAGCCGGTCGCTCCCCCGGAATTGGCATCGAGATAAGGAATGGAGCCTTCCCAGTTCGCCTCCGTCTGGAAAAACGTCCGGGGCATAGCCCTGCGATATGCGGCCCACAATTTGAGTTTTGACTTTGTCCAGTTGCTCCGTCCTATTTCATCCTCTCTGTATCCGGCGCGCGGATTATCGTCATGCGCAATCACATGTCCCAGAACATCATAATAAATGCCGGGAATGCCCGCCTGCACGATTTTCCCATATTCAGCAAGCCATTTTTCTGCCGCCAGGGGAAGCGATGCCACGAAATTGGAATGAGAATCACCATATCTGGACTCATAATACTTTCCGCGCCAGACGGCCATAAGCTTTTTATCAAAGCAGGATGCCGCCGCATTCCATTCCGCGGAGTTGGTATGGAGACTGACGAAATGATTGCATGACCTGACTTTGTGCGCAAAATCCAGGAAATCGCCTCCCATTTCCTCCGCCACCGGGAAAAATTCCGGATATTTGCTGTCGAAGGGTCCGTACCAGCCCGTATACCAGAAAAGCGGATCGATACCTATTTTTTTCCGGAACCCCGCCATACATTCAAGTGCCTGGGAATAGGTCGTGTCGCATTTTCTGCCTCCGACTTCTTTCACCGGCGGCATTCCACGGAGCCAACTCCATCCCTGCTTCAGATTGTCAATGAAAGGACGCTCCTTCCGCTTCTCCTCGAATGTCTTATACCATTCCTGTTTTACAGCCCAATCCCGATAGACCTTGCTCATTGTATTCCAGTCGGCATCATCCCAGAATTTTATGATAGTCTCATAATTGCTGCGGTAGCGGCAATGCGGTTTCAGCCACAATTCATGCGTCCAGAAGAAATCTGCCGACAGTCCGTTCTTTTTTATGTTCAGCCCTTTCAGATTATAACCGGTATCGTTGCAGTAAAGCATCCAGCTTGCTCCCCGGACATCCTGCATCCCGAACCATTGCGAATGCAATTGTCCCGGCGATATGACATTCACTGCTTTCATCCCTTTCAAGGGAATCCCGGTTCCTACCCATGCGGGCAGGATGAATTCCGCCCGGTCTCTTTCCTGTTCTTTCCACCCGCAAGGCAAAGCCAGTGATACGATCCGGCTGTCGCTGCGGTTCACAATCTGAAAACCGATTCCGATTTCATTGCCGGCATCCCTGAAAACCAGTTTAAGTTCAAGATCGACAGGGCATTTCTTCACACCCTTCCATTTCAGAACATACGTATCATCATCTGAAGTGATTTCCGGAGAACCGTAATCCAGATTGGAAAGTGATTTTACCGGTGAATCAATGAATCGGATTTCAAAAAGTTTCCCGCTTTCCCATTTTTTCAGATAAGCATTCTTTCCGTCTGCGGTAAATGCCAGAGAGTATGGCCTGTTGCCTTTCCATGCGATTCCAATGTTATTACTGCCAAGCCATCGTGAGCCGCGGAGCAAATCCCGCATACAGTCTTTGAGAGAACCTTTCAGCTTGATCCGGCATACAGGATTTTCCAGTTTTTTCAGAGATACCTTATCAATGCCTGCATATCCCTCATGAGTGCGGATCCGCAATACCAGATAACCGGATTTTATCTCTTTCGGCAGTTGCGGGCAGAACCATTTGATCTGTTTGAACATGGTTTTGCGCTTTTCCGGCGCAATATCTTTGCGGAAAGCCCACACCTGATCCAGCGGGACAGCAATGCTGAAACTCTCAAGCAGTTCTCCCGGTGAATTGCGGTCCTTTGCCAGGCGCAGTTCCACAGTCAGGCGTGTAGTTCCCCAGCTCGCAGCATGGAAAGAAATCAAATATTCGCTTTTTTCCTGCGGGGAGAATCCGGTATTCTGCCATACTGCCTTCCGGAAGTGCAGCATATTCCTGCCGTCCGGAATTTTCCCGTAAGTGCCGTCTGTGATAATGTCTGCTTCGCTTTCCACATTCCAAGGCGCAAGCCCGGCTTCAAATGATGCATTTCTGATCAGCTCCCCGCCGAAACAGACGGAGAAGAAACATATCAGGAGCATAACAGAGAAAACAGAGTTCATATTCTATTCCTTTTTTTTACTGGTTGTTCGGCCAGTCGATTTTAAACATTAACGCTGGTCTCAAGCCGATATTTTCTACATGTCCGTCAAAAAACAGAGCATTGGAAAACTTTCCATGGTGGTATAAAGCCCAGTCTGCATCTTTTGCCGCCCCGGCATTTTCGAAGCACCACCACACGCTTACAGGAGAACTGTAAGGCGGAAAATAATCGCGCAGGATCAACTGTTTTGAAGGTTCTTTCAAATTCTCGGGAACCGGAGCTTTGCCGTAGGCACCGTAAACGGTATCGTAAGGAGGCATCCCGATGTTATAATTATAGCTCATATAATCGATCTTGTCTCTGGCATCGGAGGCGCACATGAGAGAACTGTTCTTTGCAGAAGGTCTCGGCAGATATTTCAGATGGATCAATGCCGTCGCCCAGGAGCTGGCCACTCCTGCCGGGGAATAGGAGTAGCCGGCAGCGTATCGGGGAAGAGTCCACATCGACTTATTGTCTCCGGCATAGAAGACTTCAGCCAGCCCTATTTGCTTCATGGTGTTGACACAACTGATCTTCTGCGCTGTTGCACGTGCTTTTGCAAGCGAGGGAAGCAGCATCGCTGCAAGAATCGCGATGATCGAAATAACGATCAATAATTCTATTAATGTAAAATATTTCATTCCGCTCCTCTTTTTCTTTCCCTCCTTCATTCCTTTTTTCATCTCATTTCCTCCTTTTCTTTATTTTACTGATACGGCAAATCTTTCTTTTCCGACAATCGTGCTGCCCCGCAGAATCAAATGCGGCTGGCAAAGATGGAACTGGACTTTATCCTCATGCCCGGCAATGCGTTCTTCCAGTATGGAAAGCGCGGTGCGGATATGACTTTCCAGATTTGAGTCGATACAGGTGATCTGCGGGCGGAACACTTCCGCCATGGGATTGTCAAGAATCGCAATCACCTGAACATCCTGCGGAACCCGGATTCCGCAGTCCATCAGAAAACCGATCACACGCATTGCGACCTCAACATCGGGAGCAATGATCCCCTGCACATGATCCAGTTTCCCGGACTGGTACAGCGTATCAAACATTTTCTGGACGGCCTCGCTGACTGTTTTTTGCGGTGTCATGTCCATATCCCAAAGCAGATTCGTATCTCCACCTGCTTCAAAAGTGATGCTCCGCCAGACTGCGGCACGCTCCATTTCCAACTCATTCGCGACACGGGCGCGCACAAGAGCAATCCGGTGCAAACCGCAGGAATGAAAGTGTTCCATGCAAAGGCGAATGGATTGCTGTTCATCCGCCGTGATGCATACGACCGGCAGATGGCTGGTCCGGTCTCCCAGCAGAAGAATGCGTTTATGCACAAGTTCCAGCATGGGGCCGAATGTTTCTTCAAGCGACTGGACATTGAAGATCAGGAAATACGCATCCTCATTCAGAATCAGTTCCTTCGCTTCTGAAAGCCGTCCCGCGACACGGACCACATTCATCTGCCAGCCGGCAGCGGAAAAAATCCGTTTCCCAAGCATCACGATCGCTTCAATTGTCGGGTGCGTTATCGCCGGGACAATCAAATATGCAGTACGCTTTCCCGGATAATTGCAGCGAGGAAGCAAGTTGACAAATGTTCCCTTGCCGCGGATTGCAGTCAGGAACCCTTCTTTTTCAAGAGCCTTGAATACACGTGTCATCGTGACGTAGCTGGTTCCCAGTTCCCGGGCAAGGTCAAGACCGGAAGGCAGACACGTTTCCGGAGCATAAACACCGTCGCGAATCCGTTCGCGCAAGATTTTTTTCAACTCATGCTGTTTGTTCTGTTCTTTTTTCATATATACTTAATATATATTTGACCTTTCTTCATTAATTATAAGGTATATTTGAATCTTTGTCAAGAGGCGGAAGCAAAAAAATAGTTTTTTTTCACGTTATTATTTTGCTGTTATGAGAAACCGAAATGTAAAAAAGCATCTGCGGGACTGGAAAAAAGCGATTCACATGGTATGTTACCTTTCCGGACGATGTAAATTTAACTCAATCCGGAAAGAACGGTGAACATGGATTCCACTCCAGACAAAACCCACCTGATGGATGCGGACGAAATATCCGCACTGATCGACAAAATCGCGCAGGAAATCTGTGACAAAAACAAGTATGCCAATCAGGATGATTTCGTATTCATCGGCATACACCGCGGCGGAGTCCCCCTTGCGGAACGCCTCGTGAAAAGCATCGGGAAAAAAGCCTGTTTCCTGCCGCCGCTCGGCACGCTCGACATCTCCATGTACCGTGACGACATCGGAATGCGCAAAACCTTGCCCTGCATCTTTGAAACAAGGATTCCGTTCGACATCAACGGCAAGGTCATCATCCTTGTCGATGACGTTCTTCAGAGCGGACGTTCCATCCGCGCGGCTCTGGACGCGATCACCGACTACGGGCGTCCCGCCATCGTGCGCCTCGCGACTCTGCTCGACCGGGGACTGCGTGAATTCCCGATCAACGCCGACTATGTCGGAAAATTCGTGGATGTGCCGCCGGAGGAACGGATCAAGATCAACTGGCATGAATATTGCGGAGAAGAGGATTACGTATATACGGTGCGGAACAGGAAGGAGAGCATTTCATGAATAACCCATGGACAAAAAAAGATCTGCTGAGTCTGTATGACCTTTCGGCGGAAGAGATTACATTCATTCTGGATACGGCGGAAGAGTTCAAGAAAGTTTCCCAGCGCAAGATCAAGAAAGTCCCCGCACTTCGCGGAAAAACCGTCGTCAACCTGTTCATCGAGCCGAGCACGCGCACACGCATCTCTTTCGAACTTGCGGAACAGCGTCTCAGCGCCGATATCATCAACATCAATGCGGAAGCCAGCAGTCTGCGCAAAGGAGAAACCCTCCTTGATACGGTAAAAAACATTGAGGCGCTTCAGGCGGATCTGGTCGTCCTGCGCCATTCTGCGGCAGGTGCGCCGAACTTTCTTGCCCCGCGTGTCCGCTGCGGCATCGTCAACGCCGGCGACGGAGCGCACAGCCATCCGACGCAGGCTCTGCTCGACCTTTTCACCATGCGCGAAAAGAAGGGCACGCTGAAGGGCTTGAACGTTTCGATTATCGGCGATATTCTTCACAGCCGCGTTGCAAGAAGCGATATGTGGGGACTTCTCAAACTCGGTGCGAATGTGACGTTCGCCGGACCGTCCACTCTGGTCCCGCGCGAATTCGAAGCCGCCGGAGTCCGGGTCTGCGACAATCTGGAAGAAGCGCTGGCGGGCGCCGATGTCGTAAATCTTCTTCGCATCCAGCATGAACGCCAGCGCAGCGGATTTTTCCCGAGCACGGGCGAATATGCAAAAGTCTTCGGGCTCAATAAAGAGAGCCTCAAATATATCAAACCGGACGCCTTGATCATGCATCCGGGCCCGATCAACCGCGACGTCGAGCTGGCATCAGCGCTGGCGGACGGTCCGCAGTCGGTCATTCTTGAACAGGTAACCAATGGGCTTGCCGTCCGTATGGCGGTATTGTTCCTCGTAGCGGGGTGTCTGAAATGAGTAAGAGAATTTACAAAGGTGCGCGCGTGATCGATCCCGCGCGAAATATCGACAAAGTCATGGACATCGGTGTGGAGAACGGCGTATTCGCCGATCCCGCGGCGTTGAAAGATGCGGAAGTCATTGATCTGGCGGGATATGTTCTCGCTCCCGGTTTCATTGACCTGCATGTCCACCTGCGGCAGCCCGGCAAGACGGATGCGGAAACCATTCAC
>DXVA01000120.1 GCA_019408975.1 Lentisphaeria bacterium
GCATCGCCCACATAAATTCCGCTGGCTGCCCGCTTGGTCAGCAATCCTTCACGGAGAAGAGGTTCCAACGCGGCAGTAATCGTCCTGGGTTCCACTTTATAGAGTTCCCC
Organism: Lentisphaeria bacterium; assembly: GCA_019408975.1. GTDB lineage: Bacteria > Verrucomicrobiota > Lentisphaeria > Victivallales > UBA1829 > UBA11452. Next base: position 111 of record DXVA01000120.1, read on the forward strand.
CAGTCTGCGATAGGAATAAAAACGTTCTCCCAGTTGATAGCCATTCAACACCAGTTCTTTTCGCAGTTGATCGCAGATCTGCTGATAAACCGGCAGAGCAATCTTACGATCAATTTTCTCTGGCATTAAATACAACCCTCTCTTTTCCGAACGTTTTATCATCTCCATCTCCAGATAAGTTTAAGAAAAGTAAAACTATTGTTGGAATATACTTCAGTTTGATGTGTTTTTCAATTTTTTTTCTTTCTTTTTTTCGCGATATGCTTTTTGCGGTATTGACTTTTTAAGGAATTATATTATAATTACTGTATTGCATATTTGCAACAGATTCTTTGAAGAAGTGTCATAATAGAGAAGCAGGAGAAAACGAATGAGGAAAAGGATGTATTTCACAATGATCGAGTTATTAATTGTTATATCAATCATCGCGATTCTTGCGGCAATGCTGCTGCCTGCATTGAACAAGGCCCGTCAGGCGGCACAGGCGGTTCATTGTCTCTCCAACCAGAAGCAGCTGATGCTCGGTCTTTTGAATTATGGAGATTCCTTTGGCTCATGGACACCGGAATGTTTCGGGAACGGGACCGGAAGTTATTTCACCAGGGTGCTTGCGCAGGAGGGGTTTCTGGGGACACGGATTACAGGTGTGGATACGGATGATATTTTGCGTTTGAAACAGATTCGCTGTGTTACTGGGAATTTCAATAGTGGTTCATATCGGACGACTTATGCCATGCGAACCAACTATGGCCCGTTTTCGACCGGAAAAACAGTCACTCTTTCCGGAACCTATGATACGACCAGAATTCTGCTGAAGTCTGTCAGGCAGCCTTCTATTTACGGAGTTCTGTTTGATTCCATACTTGCCACAAGCCGTCAGCAGGAATACCGGATCATAGCCAATGCCGCTTATATTCATTTGAAACATGCAGGCAAGGCGAATATCTCTTATGCCGATGGAAGTGTTCGAGCCAGACATCAGGCGGAAATCGTGTCCGATGAAATTTCTATTTCCGATCTTTTGCAATATCCTTACAAAGAACCTTCATATTTCAGTCGAATCAGACTTTGAAGAAACGGGAATCAAAGCAATGCCGAACAGCAGAGAACATTCAAGAATCACTGCCAATGCCGTGGCTCTGGTCGATTCAGGAAATATCCCCGTTGCAGCATTAGTCAAAGAATACTGCAATTATCCGGATTTCTACTTTTCCGATCCCGAAAAGTTTGCTCCTTATTATTTTGAAACGGACGGGATTCAATTTCATTATCCTCCGGATACTCCATACAATGATTTATACCGTTACTGGACATTCAGAGACGGCAGTTTGCGGCGTCTGCGCAAGTTCAGAAATGATAATTATATTCACATGACCAATGGATTCCGCCATTATCTGACAAAGTGTATCAGGACTGAAGATTCGGAGGAGATGCTGAAGTTTGCAGGCTGTCTTCTGCATGTTCTGGAGGATGCCCTGTTCTCATTGCATGCCATGGAGGGACCCGGAGGAACGGATCTGATGTTTCTAGATCGTCTGAACTTCTTTGAAAAGCCTCCAACGGAACAGCTTGTAGATATATCGGCATTGGAAATGGAGGATGTGACAGGTTATACTCCATGTCGTCTTGGTGGTTCGGTTGAAGAGACCGTGATGAATCTATATACGGAATATGTCAGGAAGAACCGGGATTCCAGGCGCTGCTGTTTTCAGTTCCTGATGGCCCGGCATAATCATTCAAGCCCGGAGGAAATATCCGCTCCCGTCCGGCAGATGTATTACAATACGGTGACACTTTGCGCCGATGTACTTCATACAATATTGAACCTCCGTCAAGGACTTCCGGCAAAGGCACGCGATTATTTTCTTACTGAGATAGAACCGTTTGCATTCCCTCACGGCGGCAGCGGAAGCATCGCTTTCCGTTTTCGTTCGTATGGACAGGATGTCAGCTTTGACCGGCAGGGTAATCCTGTTCCATTGACTGTAGTGGTCAATGGGGAAAATACGGTATTCAAGCATGGCTTTTCTTTTGGTGTCCATTATGAAAATGCCTTGTTGTTCCAGTTGCCGGAAGGCATGTTCAGTTCTTTCATCGCCACAGTCGGGCTTGCTGCGGATACGGTAATGAAAAATCCTGTGACAGTAAAGATAATAAATCATGATTCTGTCATCAGTTCCTTTATGCTTGGACTGTGTGACGCTCCATCGCGGGAAATAGCGATTCCATCGCCCGGGGGCGTTTTCGGGATACAGGAATTTTCCGACCGCCCCTCCGGGACACTGATCATAGGACAACCACTTTTAAAAGCTAATCGTTTGCATCTGAACCATTCCACATTCTGTAAAATAGAATATTTCCGGAAACGGTCAATGAATTTGCCGTGAATGTTTCTTCTCCAGAAAAATAAGAGTCCACAAAAGCAGATAACAGCCGGGGACGAGCAGAAAACTCCCGTGCAGACCGACATAGTCTCCCAGGAACCCCATCAGCCATGTGAAAAAGCCGCATCCCGGAATTCCGATGCAGGGCAGAAGAATGAACATGGTGGTCGGATCCTCTCTGATCTCTTCCACGCAATAGTTCTGGATGCTGGGCCATAAGGGACCGGAGGAGCAACCCAGACAGAAAAGAATGGGATAAAGAAAAAAGAGCGTGTGCAGAAGAGGCGGAAGCAATCCGAGCAGAACACTGACAGAGGCGGAAATGAGAATGATGCGACACATCCTTTTTTCACTTCCGAATATTCCGGAAAGAAGACGTCCGGCAACCATTCCGACAGCAAAAAACGCGGTGCCGAGCCCGCAGAGCAGACTGCCGCTCTGATATTCCATACGGATAAAAGAGGGAAGCCAGAATGAAAGACAGTGTTCAGCCCCGCCGGCAAGAAACATGCAGGCAAGAAAAATCCAGAACCTGTGGATGCGCAGAACCTGTTTCATCTGGTTCCAGATCACAGCCGGAGACCGGTGTTCCGAGGGTGAAAAATGCTGTTTCTTTGAGGGGGCCAGGAACAGTATTCCGGGAATCAGCGCCGCAATTCCAGTAAAAAAGAGAATTACACGCCAGGAAACTCCTGCTCCGAGCGCCCAGCCGGAAAGAATGACAATGCTTACGACGCCGATGGACCAGAATGCATGGGTGACATTGATGTAACGCGAAGGGTCCTCTTTTTCATGAAGTGTCTGAACCGTCGGTGTGACAAGCACTTCGAAAACCCCTTGCCCGAGTGCAGAGAGAATGACCGCTCCCGTCAGCCACATATAATTCCCGGCAATTCCTGCGCAGCAGATTCCCAGCCCGATTACAAGCAGCGCAGTTCCGATTGAGTGGCGTTTGCCGAATTTTCCTGCAATGAATGTACAACATGCCATTGTGCAGAACATGGAGATGCTCCGCCAGAAATGCAGAGCACCTCCGGCACCCTGGTTGCCCCGGTCCAGCGGAAAACCCAAGCTTTCGGCAAGCGGTGCCAGCACGATGGAAAGAACCATTGCGCAGCACGCATAGGCCGCATAACCGGAAAAAGCGGCATAATCATATTGCCCGAATTTCATTTTTATGCTATGTTTCATTCTGCGATGCCTGCTTGCAGAAAATGGCTGACGACGCGAAAGTCACTCTTTCCCTGAAACAGCGTTTTGCCGTCTTCCGAAATGACAAGGATTTCCGCTTCATATCCGCCGGGAGGCAATCCCGCCAGCAGAAGTTTTTCCGTGAAGGGCTGCCGCTGCGGCGCAGTGAAATCAATTCCGTCCTTTTTGAGATGAAGGTGTATTCTTGCCTTTTTCAGTTCATCGTTTCCGTAATTTACTTTCAGGCGGCAGACAATTTTTTTGTCTGCATAGGAAACCGCGGGAATATTCCAGCTGCCGTTGTCGATGACGTAAGATTCCGGAGCAGAAACATGAATTTCTTTCCCGTTCTTGCAGAGACTCCATGAAAACGTTCCCGCTGCATTGCCGCACTTCCACGGCAGAACTACCGACTGTTTCGCATGCGGAGGAAGCCGCCATTCCTGCTTTGTTTCTCCGTCTGAAGTTTTTAGCCTCAATTCTGCTGTCTGTTCCCGCCCGGTATGATTGGTAAGAATGAAAGTGAAGTTGTTGTTTCCCATGAGAACCGGTGATTTTTCCTGTTGCATTGCGGTGATTTCACTGTATCCGGCAATGGAAGGCAGAATCAGTTTTGCAAATTTTTCCGGTTGATGCCAGCCATCGCCGGACATAGGGACAAGGGACAGATAGGCATTGCCGCCGGCACGAATTGTTCGCGTCAGATTGAAACGGAGAAAACCGGAGCCGTCGAGCGGAAGCATCTTCAGGGGAATCGCAAATTCAGCATCGTAAAAATCGGACGTGCGTCCCGCCGCATTTTTCCACAGGGAAGAACTCCAGTTTCTGTTTACCTGACTGGCTCCTCCCCTGACCTCCGCATCAAAGCGCACCCCGGCAGCGGATTGTCCCAACTGGAGATAAGTTCTGCCTTTGGGAGAGCCGTTCAGGAAAATCTCCACACAATCATCATGTGATATCTGCGAATCGTTTTCCTTCTGTTCGAGGCGCAGCGGAATTCCTTTGCGGATCATGCAGCGGAAAGCAATATACAGATGTTCCGAATCGCAGCCGATCCACGCAGTGGTTTGCAGCGGAGCTTTTCCGGAAACAGCGCGCCCGAACAGAGTGAATGTATCATAGCGTTTCGCGCCGTTCCATTCCCCGGCTTCAATCCTGCCGTCAATTACGGGCGCATTCATTATTCCGGCGGAGAAATCCTCTGCACGACCGGGCAAAAGAAAGAGAAGCGGTAAAAAGATAAAAAGACTTTGTTTCATATTTTGTGATCCATTTTCTGAAGTTCCATAATCCATTCAGCAATCTGCCAGCGCACTGCATCCGCCGTTCGATTGGAAAAAGCGGCGATTTTTTCTTCATCTCTCGTACGCGGGTCAATTTGTTCAGCCAGATTTTTTTTCAGACATTCATAGTCCTGTGCGATTTTCTGCGCTTCAGCCTTTTTCCCATGTCGTGCAAGAAGCCTGTCAAGGGTGTTCATGTAGGCATAATCATCAATTCCTTCGCAAAGCCCTTCCCATTGCAAAGTGGAAACAATCCTGCCGTCGGTGCCGCGATACTTCAGCAGGGGAAAGAATTTCAACTGTTCCGTTCCATTGAAGTTCATCGGCTTTCCCGGAGAATACAGCCAGAGGGTCTGCCCCGTAAAACCTTCTTCATGCGCCAGATAGCCGCTGCGGGCACGGCCCGGCATGATGCCGCAGGCATAACCGTCATAGGAACCGTGAATTCCGTAGGAGAAACCTTTGATCCCCGCGAGTCTGACTTCTCTCGCGGTCTCTTTTCTTGATTGACCGGGAACAGCCAGTGAACTGAATATCTGAAGCCGGCAAATATCCTTCAACTGTTTCCAGAAACTGCCGAACTGATAAACGGCGGCGTTCAATCCTGCCTTCCGGATTTCCCTGCATTCCCAGATCGCCCGGTCACGGCGGTCGACGAAACCACCAGGTTCGTCAATGCACATGATGTAAAGGTCTATCCCCTCACATCTTCTTTTTATCTCGGCAAGTACTTTCTGCATTGCATCGGAGAATTCCGCCGTTTTCATAGCATTATTCACACCTCCGGCTTCATTGCCGCGCGGCAGTTCAAATCCCATTGCCTTGGCTACGGCGATCTCAAGCTGATCGCTGAAATGCAATATCAGCGGCCCGGTCATTTTCGCCGTTCTGTATCCAGCAAGAGCCTGCTCCAGTTTACCGAAAGACTTGATGTGGGGATTGCCGCCGGCGTCTTTTATCAGCTGAAGCATTCCCTTTCCATACTGACATGCCACAACCAACCCTTCCATACCTCTGTCTTTGAATTCACGGCATGCTTCCACGGCATCTTCCACACGGTCTCCGAAATTTCCGACATGCACCAGGTAAACCATATTTTCATTGTCTGGCCGGACCAGTTTGAACGGAAGCACCCGCAACTTCAACGGCAGTTTTTCTTCCTCTCCGTTTGTGCGGAATATAAGTTTTCCTGAGTAGATTCCCGGCTGTGTATTCTTCGGAATTCTGATTCGGACCATGAAATTGGCGGAGGAGTTCGGCTGTAACATCGTTTCCCGGAATGGAAGCAGGACTTCCGGTACGATGGAATAACTCAATGACCGTCCCATTCCATCGCTCTGCGGCCAGTTGTGCACCCGGGATATTTCTATTGCCGAAGCCGGTATTTTCCGTCCTGATGAATCCTGCAAATCGGTTAAAAGAATATTCTTCAAGTTCAGCCGGCGCAGTGCATGAATGCCGACGAAAAGCCGGCGCAGTTCTCCGGGTGTTCCGAAGGCAGCAGCGTGTGCAATCAGGTCGGAGGACTCCGGAATTGTCGTATCGTAAATCTGCCGGGTGTTGGTTCCATCAAAAAAGACGAAGTCTTTCCCGTCCATCCGGAGCGGAACGGAGGAGACCGGATGACGAGGCACCGGAAACAATTCCACAGTTCTGCCGCCAACCACTTTTGTTGTAATTGATCTCTGTTTTTTCCCATCAGCCTGCAAATTCATGGATATATCCCTGATCTTTACGCTTCCTGCCGCTCTCTGCAGAATAAATTCCAGATAAAGATCCGTCAATCCGCTTGGAATGGCACCTCTGAGAGTATACGGGCGGAAACCGGCTCCATCCATTCTGATCCGTTCCGTTTTGAGAGCCACATATTTTCCGTCCTTGTGCCCATGAAGCAATATGATGAAACCGCCCCAGACATCATCCGGACGATTGAGGACAATATCCTTCAACTCAGCCTGAAATGAGAGCGTGAAGGGACCATAGGCGTCGTTCCCGGGCAAAATCGAACCTGCACGCCAGGAACAGCGACTGTCTTCATTTTTCATTTTCTGAAGGTGCAGAACGGTTTTTCCCGCATCTTCTTCCCGGGAGCAGGTTGCGCCGAAAGCCCTCCAAAGCTTTTGGTCCGCCATATCCTGACTGCCAAGCAGTTGGACGGAATCAGCCATGCTGGAGAAGACGAAACAAAAGAGACAGGTGCAGATGAACAGATGCTTCACTTGGGTTCCTCCTTGCCGTCTTTTCCGGATGGCTCCAGAAGCATGGATATATTTTTAATCTTCACATTTCCTGACGCTTTCTGAAGCGTAAATTCCAGGAAGAGATCCTCCATTTTTTCAGGAATGACGCCTTTCACCGTGTATTGCCTGAAACCGGCTTCCTTTCCATGAAAGCGTTCCGCCTTGACATTCTGATATTTTCCGGCTTTGTGTCCATGGATGAGGACAACTGCACCAGCCCATAGATCATCAGCACGTAAGGGAATGATACCGCTTGTTTCCGCCTCAAATGTCAAAGTGAAGGAACCCGAAAGCTGTTTCCCGGGGATCAGGGTGTCGGCACGCCATGCACAGCGTTCCTGTTCTGCTCCGACCGGTTTTGACAGAACCAGTGTTTTTGAGTTTTTTCTGATCGCATTTTTCCCAAACGCCTTCCAGCCGGACGCGGTCTTCATGCCCGGATCGGAAAGCAGTTGAATGGAATCTGCGGCAAAGAATGATGCTGCGGAGAGGAGCAGAAGAGCGGAAATCAGTTTTTTCATGTGTGAATCCTTTCAAATTATTGATATTTCAGCTGAATTTTTATGGACGTCTCAAGTGGAAAATCCTGAATGATTTCATCGAATGCATTATATTCCAGAGAGCTGTGGAGTATCCCGTATTCGGGATGGACCAGACCGAAGTTCATGTAAATATTCCGATGGTCCCCGGCGGAAATAACCATGGGATGCAATTCACTGAAGTGGGATACTCCCTGCATGTCAATCGCCTCCAGTTGACAGTCCCGGATCAGGAAAGACTCTCTGTTCGGATTCGTGAATTCAATTGTGTTGACTTTTTTCAGGAGCCCGGGCGGCAGTTCGAGCGCATATCTGAAATGGTTGACATGCCATGTTGCGCTGTTGCGGGGAACTTTCCCCGCAGAATATCCATTGAATATGACCTCCGGCGTCTCTTTTTGTTTGAGAAAACGTTCCGGGAAATAGGGATAGAGGTGGAGTTTCAGGCTTTTTGCCTCGGACGGAAGAGTGCGGCTGACGTTCTTTTCCGTCTTTCCGGCATCCTGTATTCGACCGGGATCTTCATAGATGATTTCCGTGATGGTTTCCCCTCCGATCTTTTCGTAACGTATGCGGATTTTCCCGTTGTTCACTGTCACCCGGCAGTAGGACGGGCTGGATTCAGGAAAAGCGGTATAGCCGCGAAAAGACGGCGGTGGATTCAATGTCAGGAAACGTTCCTCCTGCGGAATACCCTCATTGTCAGGGCTGAATCCTGCGGTGACAGCCTGGAGTACCGGATGTTTCCCCGGTTCTTTCCAGACGCTGATGTTGTTCTGGTGGACATGACCGGTGAAATATGCTTTCAGTTTCCGGGATTCCGCAAACAGCGGAAGCAGCTCTGCGTTTTCGTTGAAGCGGAAATAGTTGACATTCCAGAGTCCGCAGTGCCCGAATGCCCAGACATGCCGGACTGCCGGATTCGCATCCGCGGCCATGAGATTTTTTGTGAGCCATTTCCGTTGTTCCAGATCCATTCCGGAATCCATACCGACATGATTTGTGAACAGGAAGAGAGAGTCGTGGAAACGGAAAGAATAAAAAAGCTGACCGTTCAGGGAGGAGTCCAGCTCCTTTTCCAGAAACGGAATCAGATATTGCTGAAGATTCTCTTTTCCTCCGAACCAGGAATGATTGCCATACCAGTCATGATTGCCGGTGCAGATCAGAACGGGGGGGTCGGGAAAGACTGTCTTGATGTCTTTCAGCGCTTCCCGCCACTGTCTGGCGCCTTCTTCTCCCGATACGGGGGAGCTTCCGGACTGATTCTCTATGACGTCCCCCAGCTGACAGATCAGATCGGGAATGATTCCTTTGTTTTTCAGGTCCCGGCGTAAAGCGCGCATTTGTTCCTGAGTTCGGGAGTGTTTGCTGAAATAATGAATGTCGCCGATTACAATGAAATCCATTTCCACCTCCTTATGCTTGCCTGTGACTTGGCCAGCGTGCAGAATCGCGGCAAATCCGATCATGAGAAATATAAACCAGTGTTTCATCATGCAATTCCTCTTCGTTCAGTCATTGGAAACGGACATGGAATAAATGACTGATCCTGTCTGCCTCTCCGACCCAGATTCCGCCGTTTCCATCGGAAATAATCGTACTGGCTTCATAAAGGCACCAGGAGCGGGGAGAAGATACATTCAGAAGTCCTTCATCCATCAACTCGCCTGTTCTCATATTGCGCCGGAATATGTGACAGCATCCGGTTCCTCCAAGTCCGAAGAGAGTTCCGGCAGACAATGTCATGGCAAAGATGCCGCGTCCGGCAAGGGGTTTGCCATAGCATCGGATTTCTTCGTCTTTCAAGATACATTCAAACAGAATGCCGTCTTCGGAGGTACCTCCTGTTGTAGATGCGCCGCCCGGCAAACGAAGGCATCCGGCAGTTCAATTTTCTGAACCGCTCTCCGTTCCAGTGAAAGAGGAAGCCGTCGGCGGAAGCTCCATACAGACCGGTTCTCCCAAGTGCAACTGCCGGAGATAATTCCTGAACAGGACATGTCTCCAGCAGCAGTAGCCGCTCCGATGGCTTGGCGAGAAACAGTCTGCCGTCTGCAAGAAGTCCCCCGAAACGGTCTCCGCTTCCGGTTGCGCATGAGACAGCAGCGGGCAGAGTGAAGATTTCCTTGCCGTCCAGCGTGACGATCCTGCCGTTTTCCAGGAGGATGAAAGGAGTCTCATTTCCTTTGATGATGGCGGAGGCGGAAATCCCTCCTGCCAGAAAATGAGCGGTGACACGTTCTTTGCTGAATGCGAAACCATACGCATTTTCACCGCCGGTGATTCCGTAAAGCGTGTCTTTATCTGCAAGAAGGTCATGAATTTTGGAGGACCCGTTCGGAATTCCAGTCAGCGGGATGCAGGTAATGCGTTCCTGCGGGATGAAGCAGGAGGAATTATAGTCGCGCGGCCAGGTTTTACCTGAATAAGTGTACTCCGGACGCGGAATCAGGGAGACCAGATTGTCATCGGGAATTCCCCGCGGATCATCCGGCGCGGTGCGGTCAAGAACCTCCTGTCCGATGGGAAAGTTCGGTTTCGGCCATTTGTATGCTTTCAGTTCTTCCATAGGAATGCTCATGTTTTTATCCCCAGTTTCTGATTTTTGAAAAGTCATTGACAAGTTTTCGTTCTCCGTTTTCCGGACGATAGACGTAAAGGCGGGTCGGACGGTTGTTGGTATCGGCAAAATAAAGGTTGCCTTTGAAGTCGAAAGTTGCTTTTGCAACATATTCCGAGTGCCATTGCCCATCATCCAGCGCACCGATTTCTTCTTTTTTCCCATCCGCCGTATTCATACGCATCAGATACATCCGACACCCCAGACGCCGGTGCATATCTTCTTCTGAAACAACATAGTAGAGAAAACCGTCTTCTCCGAACACCAGAGAGCTGAGATGGGACTTTTTATCAGCAGAGCCTTTTTTGCCCGGACCGTAGTCGCGTATCTCATTATTTTTCATGTCATAGTAAAAAAGATGCCCGGCGAACGGCATATATTCCAAATTCCAGACGCTTCCGTAAATACCGTTTCCATCCGGAGACCGGACTGCGTCATAGATACTGCGGTTCTCTCCCCTGCAGAGCGGGCTCCGGGGGATTTTGATGCCTGTTTCATGAAGCCTGCGCTCTTCCGCATCATAACGGATGATTTCTCCGAGATCGTCCACGGTATAGGCATTTTCCTGTTTATCGGTCCAGATGGAAAGCGGATTTGTGTTCCCAAGCCGTCCTGCATCAGAGAATTCTCCGGTATCTACGTTGAATACGACAAAATGGTTACGCGGCCAGGTTACGATATACATGAGACGGCGCCTTTCTGCAAAACCTGCGGCACGGCACCCCTCATTCGGACAGATGGAGCCCAGATTTTCCAAATGTCCGTTTGACGTATCATAAGTGAAGAGGCAAAGCCCGCACGCCATTCTTACGGGATCATCCCATGTCTGCCATGGCCGCCAGACCACATCCGTAACAGGCGGGCCGGAGAAGTGCGTCGCGCAATAGAGCTTTCCGTCATGTCCGGGGATCATGCCGTAATGGACTTTACTGATCGGTGTTGCTCCGAAACGGGCGGAGCGGCCGAGTGCCTCTCCCACATCCAACAGATATTCCGTTGTTTCCGTTTCAGGGTCGTACTGAACCAGAAATACGCTGAGCCCTCCGGTCAGTTCTCCGCAGACTCCGATATAGATTTTCCCGTTCGGCGCCGTTGTCAGAGACCAGCATGTCTCATGCTCGGGAAGTGCGTCGAAGACGATTGATTTTAATTTGCTCATTATTTTTCCTTTGTCTGAATATGAGTTATTTAAAAAATTGGTTTAATCCAGCGGCAGGTTATTTGCCGCAGTATTTTCAAGATCGGGTTTGAACCAGAGCTTTTTTATATATGGTTCCGCCGTGACTCTGCCATCCGCGAAGAGCATATTGCTCCGCCTGGAGTGCTGGCGCAGCAGTTCAACGGGTTTGTGATTCAAGGAACCAAGTGTGCCGCCGTTAGCCCAATATGTGAAATATCCCGGCATTTCCACAATAAAAACCAGAAAGGATGGATGTTTCAGCCTCCAGAGATTGACAAAAGG
>DXVA01000121.1:0-10146 GCA_019408975.1 Lentisphaeria bacterium
ATATAAACATACATTATGAAAGAAAAAATTCGAAGGAATCAAAAACATGAAGGTACTGGTTATCAATTCCGGAAGTTCGTCACTGAAATTCACTCTTTTTTCGATGGCGGACGGCGAAGAGAAAATGATCGCATCCGGTCAGGTCGAGCGTGTCGGCAGCGATAAGCCGAATCTCATCTACAAACGCCCCGACGGATTCAAGATCGAGGTTTCTCCGAAAGTCGCCAATCATGCGGACGCCCTGAAAGCGGTCTGCGAAGAACTCGTCAATCCCGACCACGGCGTGCTCAAGAGCCTGTCTGAAGTTTCCGCAATCGGGCACCGCGTTCTTCACGGCGGCGAAAAAGTCACAATGCCGGTTCTGGTTACAAAAGAAGTCAAGGATATCATCCTCGAATGCTTCCCGCTCGGACCGCTTCACAATCCGGCAAACCTCACCGGCATCGAAGCCTGCGAGGAAATCTTCCCCGGCGTTCCGAACGTCGCGGTATTCGATACCCAGTTCCACCAGACCATGCCGCCGGAAGCCTATCTCTACGCCATTCCCTATGATTACTATAAGAAATACGGCATCCGTAAATACGGCTTCCACGGAACCAGCCATCACTTCGTCACGAATGCCACGGCGGAATTCCTCGGCAAGAAACTGGAAGACACCACGATCATCACCTGTCACCTCGGCAACGGATGCAGCATGGCGGCGGTCAAAAACGGCAAGGTCATTGATACGACGATGGGACTTACCCCGCTGGAAGGCCTCATGATGGGCACCAGAAGCGGCGACATGGACCCTGCCGCAGTCATCCGTCTTGTCCAGATCGGCAATACGCCGGATGAGGTCGACACGATCCTCAATAAGAAATCCGGGCTTCTCGGCATCGGCGGCATTGGAAGCGGCGACATGCGCGACATGCTTAATGCGGCATCCGAGGGCAATCAGCAGGCGGAACTCGCCATCAAAATGTTCGTCCGCAGAGTCGTCAAATACGTCGGTGCCTATTTTGTTCTTCTCGGCGGCGTGGATGCGCTTGTCTTTACCGGCGGCATCGGCGAATATTCCCTCCCGATCCGTGAAAAGATCGTCAGCGGGCTCGCCGCACTCAATGTCAAACTGGACCCGGAAAAGAACAAGGCATGTTTCGGCAAAAAAGGCATCATCTCCACAGACGACAGCGCGTGGAAGCTGCTTGTCATGCCGACCAATGAAGAGCTCATGATCGCACGCAATGTGCTGAGTGTGCTCGGCTCGAAGTAATCATTGCCGGACTTGAGGACCTGAAGACAGCGGAGACTGTGCTTCAGGTCTTTTTTTGCCATGAAAATATTCCGGCGGTCCTTGACAAGGTCTCACTCTCCCTTATTTTATCACCGAAACAGAATTGCTTCCGGAGGGATTGAACAATGCCGCAGAACAAGCTTGCCATGCCGCGCATCATGCGCCTGATCTCCATGATGAAGGAAAACCGTTTTCCGAATCATGCGCGTCTCGTCGCCGAAATGAAAAAACTGGACCCGGCAGGGACCTATCAGATTTCCCAGAAAACGGTCCAGCGGGATATACTCTATCTGAAAAATGAGTTCAAGGCACCCATCCGTTATGATAATGAAAAACGCGGATATTTCCTGACGAACCCGGAATGGACTCTGGATGTGCCGCTTCTTGAGGAAACGGATATGAAAGCGGCGGTGCTGGGGGCGCGCCTTGCCGAGACCCTCTTTCCCTCCCCCGTACGCGGCGAAGTCCGGCAGGCGGTGGATCATCTGCTCTCAGGAAATGAAAAAGGACTGGATGAGAATGCCTCCCTTCTCGCACTGGTCGCAACAGGGGCGCGCGTCCCGATCCAGCCGGAAATCTTCTCCGAAATCTTCAAGGCATGGCAGACGCATCACGCGGCGGAAATTCATTACAAGGGCGCCTCCTCGGAAACGCCGGAACCGATGCTGCTCGAACCTCATGTTCTGGTTTTTCATGACGGCATCTGGTATCTCAAGGCAAAACTTCTGGAACGCTCCGGCAGGGTATTGGCGGAAACACCGGTCCGCACGCTCGCCCTGCACAGGATTTCGGACGCAAGGCTCCATCCCGGCAACTTTCAACCGGACAGCGCCCTGATCCGGGAAAGCAATGCCGGAGATATCTTCCATCTGCCGAAAGTCCGGAATATCCGGATGCGCCTCACGGGAAGCGCCGTTACCTACGCAAGGGAAAATTTTTCAGGAGAATTCAAGGCGTTTCCGGACGGGTCCGCGGAACTTCTGATTCCATCCGCCGACGAATACAAGCTGCTTCAATTCATCTTCACCTCCGGGGGAGAAGCCCGGGCAATCGCCCCGGATGAGTTCAAAAAGAAAGTTCGCAGCATCGCAGAAAAAGTTTTGAATGCGCATTTCTGAAAATGTTCCCTGTTTTTAAAAGAAAAACAGAAAAAATATATGGCTTTTTCTTGAAAATACGGCTTGCATTTCTTCGAGTCTGCCGTATAGTTACGATCAGGAAGCAGGCAAACGAGCTCCGAATAAAAAATACATCAGGGCTGCAAAGCCTTAAAGTACATAGTAAGTTGGAGCAAATAATGTTCCCCTGCTTCCGTTTTTTATCTCATTCCGCCGGATTTTTTATTTGACCTGAATCCCGTATGTCTCATTGATTCCATTGATCAGCAGTCCCACGGCAATGCATGTCAGCAGAAGCCCCATCAGAGATTCCAGAGCATCCAGCGTCTTATTGCCGAGCAGACGTGCAATCTGCCTGCCGCAGAGCAGGATGATTGTCTGGGCGAACCATGCAAGGACAAGCGCCGCGAGACAGTTCAGAAATGTAGCGGACGGATTGCTGCCGCGAATCGTAACCAGAATCGCGATAATGCCCGGCCCGCAGATCAGCGGAATCGCCAGCGGCACGATAAAAGGCTCCGCGACGCTCTGCACCTTTTCAACGGCAGGTGCGGCGGGAAACACCATTTTAATTCCCATCAGGAGCAGAATCAGCCCGCCGGCAATGCCCAGCGTCCCCGGAGCGATATGCATCAGTCCCATGAATGTGCGTCCGAGAGCCAATGCGAGCGTCATCGCCCCCAGCGCAATACAGGACTCCCGCAGGATCACCCGGGAAAAACGTTCCGGCGGAATATTGCGCAAGGTCGCCATGAATACAGGCAGATTGCCGAACGGGTCCATCAGCATCACAAACAGAATTGCCGTCGAATAAATAAAAGTAAAATCCATAAAAACTCTCCCTCGGATAAAGAGAAAGAATATACATCTCCGGTTTCAGGAAGTCAAACAGAAGATCATGCCGCACAAAACTGCGCCCCGGCTCCGGAAACGGTATGTGGTTCTCCATGCAGCAGCCTGCGTCAGCCCCTACTGAATCAGATGCGGCTTGTCATTTTCCGTGCCGCGGGATATTTTCCCTGCGGAAATCAGGGAAAGCAGCTTCGTAAGCTTTTCAATTGTAACCGGCTTCAAAATAATGGCGTTGAAATCGTGCATGGAAAACGTCGTATTCGCCTCCGTGTCCGCTGTCAGGGCGACAAGCAGAATCTCCCCGCCCTGCGGTTTCCTGCGGATCTCCGCGGCAAGCTGCGCCCCGCTCATGCCGGGCATCCACATATCCGAAAGGATGACCTGCGGAGTGAACTCCTTCAATATATGCAGAGCTTCGGCGCCGGAAGAAGCAGTCCTGCCCTGAATGCCGAGACGCCTCAACAAAGCACTGAGGACCTTCAGGTTCATCGGCACATCATCCACCAGCAGGACACGAAGATGCTCCTGCCCGGCAACGGCAGTCTCCGAAACCGCCGCCGGTTCCTCCACCCGCCTTGAGAAGCGGACCGGATGCAGGGTAATTGTGAAACAACTGCCCCTGCCCACTTCACTTTCCACCTGGAGATCGCCGCCCATCTTCCGGACCAGGCGGCTCGAAATGGAAAGTCCGAGCCCCGTCCCCTGATAGGCACGATCCCGCGATGCATTATCCTGCACAAACGGTTCAAAAATCTTCGCTCTCGACTCTTCGGAAATACCGATTCCCGTATCGCGCACCCGGATTACCAGAGTCCCATGCGCCGCATCCTCCGGCATGAATTCCGTTTCGAGCGTGACACTGCCTTCATCCGTGAATTTGATGGCATTGCCGAGCAGATTCAGAAGCACCTGCCGCATCCGCTGATTGTCCAGATACAACAGCGGCAGATCGCCGGAATGGCTCAGACGGAAAACCAGATTCTTTTCCCTTGCCTTCTGCATGAAAATCGACTGCATTTCGGAACACAGGGTGGTCAAATCCATTTTTTCGGGAACGATTCTGACCTGTCCCGCCTCAATCTTGGAAAGATCCAGAATATCATTGATCAGGCGCAGAAGAGCCGTTCCCGCAAAATGGATCGAACGCAGGTATTCCATCTGTTCCTTTTCGGAAAGCCCGCGGTTCTGCAGAAGTTCACTGAACCCGATCACAGCATTGAGCGGCGTCCGGATTTCATGACTCATCGTGGCAAGGAAGAAACTCTTCGCCCGATCGGCAGCCTGTGCATCGAACATCGCCTGCTTCAGCTTCTCCTGCTGGCGACAGGCATCCGTCATATCGACATAACTTTGCAGGACATTCACCATTTTGCCATTCTCGAAAAAGGGCAGAGTGGAAAGCTGGTAATTCCGTCCGTTGAGCACAGCCTCCTGAGTCTGCGGCAAACCGGTTTTCAAGGTACGTTCAACAGGGCATTTCCCGCGGCTCATCGAATGATTGCAGAATGTCTCAGGGCATGGGCGCTGAATGATTTCCGCTTCCGTCATGCCGACCAGTTTCTCCGCCGCAGGATTCACGCGGATGATCTTCCTCTCCGCATCGAACAGAACCAGCGGAATATTCAGAATATTGAAGATCATCTTCTTTTCGTATTCGCTCCGGGCAAGCTGGCGTGTACTGTCGGAACGTTCGATCAGCAGTTCTATCATGCGTGCAGCGGAATGCATGAGCCGGAGTCCCGGAGCCCCGAATGTGGCTCCATCCGTATATTCCGCTCCGATATGCCCCCAATACTTCCCTTTATGATGAATCGCAACACAGCACAATGCATTGGCTTTACGCCATGTCAGGTATTTCAGGACATCTCTGCGGAGCGGAGTGTCTTTCCTCTCCGCCTCCGCCCGGTCAATGGAAATTTCTCCCCTCGCACACAGTGTTTCCTGAATTGCGGGGTAATCCTCCATTTTCAGTTCGGATATGCGGCGCGTCTTTGCCGTTTCTTTCGTCCTGCCCCAGTTCTCGACCGTGGTAATGCGGGAGCAATGCTCGTCTTCGGCACGAAGCAGAGAACAGGTGTTCGCCCCCAGCAGGCGCCCGATATTGGCAAGAACGTGTTTGAGAGCATCTTTGAAATCCGAGTAGAACAGCAGACTTTCCAGACATGCGCTGACCACTTTATCCTGCTCGATATAGAGCCGGAGCTGTTCATTGCTGGCAAGCAATTTATTGCGGCTGTTTTCCAGAGCAAGCTGCTGCTGATAATGCTCCGTCATATCAATGGACGCCTCGAAAACGGATTCCACCCTGCCGTGACGGTCAAAGATCGGCTGGCAGGTCATATGGTAGCGGCGCCCCCGGTTCTCGACATCGCGGTGCACCGTCTCGCCGGTCTCCACAACCTGACGGAACGGGCACCACTCCGGCGGTTCGTCACAGCCGCAGAGCACCTGATAACATTTTCTGCCGATGATCTCCTGCGGTTCCATTCCCGACATCGCCGCCGCGGCGGCATTGGCTTTCATGATGGAATAATCCCTGTCGAACATGGCGATCGGAATCGTGATATTGTCGATGATCTGCTTCTGCAGCGACATGCTTTCAGCGGCAAGCTCCATCTGCCGGTTCCGTTCCTGAGCGAGCATGAACAGATTGCTGGCGCTGCGGAGCGTTTCCCTGTCCGCCTCGGTGATATCATGCTGCCTGCGGACATAGTCGATCCCGATGACGCCCCAGAACTGTTTGTTGTCCCAGATGCTGCAGAGCAGCAGCGATTTCATATCAACGGAATCCCCCGGAAAATGTTCCGCCAGTTCCTGAAGCACTTCCGGCGTCTGCTGCAGATCATCGACGGCAATCTCCCTTTCTTTGAGGATACTCTGGTAGATGCCGTCCACTTTATTCAGGTCAAACTTCTGGAAGAACGACAGCTGGGAAGGAATCCCTTCACGCAGCCACTCATAGGCGGTGTCGATGGTGTGCTGCGGTTCATGACAGCGGAACACATAACAGCGGTCGGCGTTGCAGTTTTCACCGACAGCCTTGAGAATCGTATTGATCGTCTTATCCAGATCGTTCTCGATTGTGATCGTCTGGAGACAATGATTCAGCATTTTCTCATTTCTGATATAATCGTTCAAACGCTGAATCAGCTTGTTCTTCTCCTTTTCCAGAACCCATTCTTTGGTGATATCCATGCAAAGCCCGAGCAGGAATGTCTTGCCCGGTTCCGGCGAGAACGGTATCTTGTGAGTGTTGTAAACCACATCCGTGCCGCGTGCTGTCGGCAGGATCTCGACAAACGAAATCCCCTTCCCCCCGGATATGGTCTTGCGGTCCTCCTCCATGAACTTTTCCCTGCACCCGGGATAAATATCAATTTCCCTGTCCGTCCTGCCCAAAACACTGTCCCCGGGTATTCCGGAGAGTTTTTCCAGCGCTTTGTTCCAGATCACGTAACGGAAATCATCGGCGGGGTCTTTCAGGATCACGCCGGCGGGAATATTGTCAAGTACCGCCTGAAGCAGTTTACGGGCTTCCTCCTCCTTGCGTTTGGCTTGTTCCAGCTCCGTGACTTCCGTCGCCATCCCCACCAGCAGCAGCCTGCCGTCCGTCTGTTTGACAATCCCCTTGACTCCATGAAGATAACGTATGCTGCCGTCCGGTTCCTTTATGGTTTCCAGGGATTCGATATTCTCCCCCGCCCGAAGCGCCTCCTCATCATCCCGGCGGAAACGCTTTACGAATTCATGGTCTCCGAAGATTTCGAAATCGGTCTTGCCGACCATGTCCTCGGGAGCCTGTTTCAGAAAACCGGCAAAAGTGCGGTTCGCCACCAGATAACGGAAGTCGTCGGAAGCATCTTTGATGAAGACAAGACAGGGCAGAGTCTCGACCAGTGCTTTCAGCAGGGCGTTGGTGTCGTTGTACTTCTGCTCCTTTTCCGCAATCGCCGTCACGTTCTGGATCGTGCCGAAAAACTGCGGAGCGCCCGAATCGGGATTCTGCCAGAGTGTGGCGGACATGCGGTAATACTGCATCGGCCCGTTATAATTGGAGCGGTAGGTGAGATCGATCTCTTTCTTGGAACCGTTGCGCAACTGATTCCATTCCCGGTAAAACATCTCCCGATCTTCCTCAAAAACCCAGCGGCGGGGGGAGATCGACCTGCCGTCGGCTTCATGCCCCCAGTTCGAACCGGTCTGCGTATTGAGTCCCGAGCCATCCAGATTACAACTGAAATAAGAGAGATTGGCCCACGCCGTAACCTGCTGCAGCGTCTTGAGCGTCGCCGCATTCTGCGCTTTCTGTTCCTGTTCGCCTGTGACGTCACGGAACACCAGAACCACACCGGTCACGACTCCGGTGGCACTGCGTATCGGCGCGGCGCTGGCGGAAATGTGATAACGGACTCCATCCAACGCAATCAGGTCGATGCGATCCACCAGTTCAACGGTCTCGCCGGTGCGCAGCGCCTCCTCCACCGGCGAAACAACCTGTTTTCCCGTGTAGCCGCTGACGATATGGAAAACCTCCGCCAGTTTCTTTCCGGCGACATCCTCCGGACAGGCAGTCAGCTTGACCGCAACCGGATTGATCCAGGTAATGCGGGACTCCGGGTCTGTGGCAATGACCGCGTCGCCAATGGAATTCAACGTCGTGCGGAACCGTTCGGCAATGGCATTCAGCTGCCGGTAGTGTTTCTTCTGCTCCTGCTCCTTTTCGCGGGTCACGGCGCGGAAACGCAGCATGTTGATCGTCACGAGGACCAGCAGCAGGCATATGATCAGGAAAAGCGCCGCAGCAATGAGAATGATATAAATATGACAGGCATCCCAGAATGTCGCAGGATCATTCAGCAGTATAGTGGAAGGGGGAAAACGCTCCGGGTAAAGGTTGGCACGGTGAAGCTGATACACATCAATGACCCGGGAGGCCTTTGCTGCCCGGAACGGCAGGGAAGCAGCCGGAGCGCCCTGGAGAATCTGCGCTGCAATATCGGCGGCCTCCTGTCCCTGCTGCTGCCCTGCCGCCATGACGCCTCCCACCATGCCATCCGGCAGCCATGAATCCACAGTGCAGAAAACAGGCGCGCGGCTGACCATGGCGATCTGGCTGCCTGTCCCGCGCAGGGTGGCATAGTCGTTGATTCCGATTCTGTTCCAGCCGGTATAAATGACAACTGCGTTTTTCGGCAGGGTTGCAAGGAACCTGAGCAGCTGCTGTGTATCGTATTGCTCCCCGTTCAAAATCTTCAAGGGGGGAAGTGTTTTCCGAACGACGGCGCCCTGTATATCGGCGGCAATCCTTTTCCCGGCACTTCCTTTGTCCACGATTACAAAGATTTGTTCCGGCGCTCCGCCCAGACACGCTCCGGCAAGCTCCAGAGTGCCTTCAATATCGACTTTCTGGATCAGGGCGGTGGAATTCGGAAACTCTCTCCTGACAGTAAGATCCGAATTAATCCATCCAAGAAACAGTACCGGCTGTTTTTCCGGAATCTCTCCCGCGCGCGTCCGGAACAGCTCGATTCCATCATCGCCGGAAACGGCGACAAGGTCATAAATCCCCTGCCGTATCTTCCTTACCGCACGTTCCAGCTCCGTCTTCTCCTGATGCCCCGGACGCAGGAGATCGAGATAAATGACATCAATCTCCGTATCGGGCGCCAGATGCTCCATGCGTGCAAGAAAACCATGCGTCACATGATTCGTCCAGCGGAATGTATTATGATAAGACTGGATCAGCAGGACACGTTTCGGCTCCTGCCGTTTCTCTGCGCAAAGAAGCATCGCTCCGAAAATCAAAAAGACAAGGAACAAAAATCTCACTGCTTTTATAAGGCTGTATCCCGTCATACTCACCGGCCGCCGCCATCCCGAAATGCATATTCCATATACTGAACATTCCCGTAATTTACATGAAAAAACCTGAATTGCAATGATATGCATCAAAATATATGGATATCCGTTCCGGAGGTGCAGTCACGGCAGAGACACAAAAGGATCGGAAGGCTGAAGGGCAGAAAATGAAATCCTCTCCTTTCATACGCTCATTCTGTTGTGAAAAACTTGTAAATCGTCCCGATTCGCAGTATATTATTCTCTTATGCTTTAACGAAAGGGAGTATGAAATGTCAATCACGACAATCGATCATGACAACTGTGTGAATGCCAACCTTCGCAGAATGATGAAGCGAGGCAGCGAATTCCTGAATGTGAAATATCCGGTCATCTGCGGAGCCATGACATGGGTCTCCGATCCGAAACTCGTTTCCATGGTCTGCAACAACGGCTGTTTCGCCTGCATCGCCGGAGGCAATGCACCGGTCGGCGTGCTCCGTTCCCAGGTCGAGGAAACCAGAACGCTGACGGACAAACCTTTTGCGGTCAATCTGGTTACTGTCGCCCCCGCTTACCAGGAACAGCTCGCAGCACTTCCCGACATGCCGGTCGATTACGTCTTTTTCGCTGGTTCCATTCCGAAGGAAAAGGAGGTCGCCATCGCCAAGAACGCCGGCAAGAAGACCATCTGCTTCGCCTCCACGCTTTCCATTGCCGAACGCATGATCCGTTTCGGTGCGGATGCAATCATGCTCGAAGGCAGTGAAGCCGGCGGGCATATCGGGCACGTTTCCGCAATGGTTCTGATCCAGCAGCTTCTGTTCAAATTCGGCGATCAGATTCCGGTATTCGTCGCAGGCGGCATCGCCACGGGCAAAATGATGGCGCACGCACTGCTCATGGGCGCAGCGGGAGTCCAGATCGGAACCCGTTTCGTCATGACGGACGAATGTTCCGCGCACGCGAAATTCAAAGATGCGTTCATGCATGCCAACGCCCGTGACGCCATTGCAACGCCGCAGTTCGATTCCCGTCTTCCGGTCGTCGCCGTCCGCGCGC
>DXVA01000121.1:10156-11802 GCA_019408975.1 Lentisphaeria bacterium
TTTCTCCAGGCTCCAGCTTGAACTTCTCAAAAAACTGGAAGAAGGCACGATTCACAGGCAGGAAGCCCAGATGGAAGTGGAAAAATTCTGGATGGGAGCTCTCCGCCGCGCCGTCGTCGAAGGCGACGTGGAAACAGGCTCTCTGATGGCAGGTCAGTCTGTCGGGCTCATGGACAAAGTCGTTCCGGTCAAGGATCTGATCGACGAGCTTCTTTCGGACGCTTCCGCAGAGCTTGACCAGGTCAAAGCCAAACTTTCCTGATTTTCAAATCCGCCAGAAAATACCGGTGCGCATTTCCGAGTGCCGGTATTTTCTTTGGCATGCGGGGCTGCAAGACTCATGATTGAATACAGAATGCTGCATGTAAATGAAATCAACCGGGAATTGTTCCGATATTTCAGGCGGCGCCAGGTTGTCACGAAATGCTGGAGGAAAGTCAACGGCGTCTGGTGCATAAAAGACATTGCATTTACGGATGAATGGACGGAAAAAGATTACGTTTTTCTGGTTTCCTGCCTGAAAAATACAGTACAGACGGGCGGAATGGTATCAGGTGCATTCCTGCGGAACCAGCTGAAAGGTTTCGTTTCCGTGGAAGCCGCACTGTTCGGCGGGAAAAAAGAATATCTGGATCTCTCCAGCATTCATGTATCGGAAGAGATGCGCGGCAGGGGCGTCGGCAGGGAGTTGTTCCGCATTGCGAAAAACTGGGCAAAGCAGCATGGCGCGAAGAAGCTGTATATTTCCGCGCACTCCGCAGTGGAAAGCCAGGCATTCTACCGTGCAATGGGTTGTGTGGAAGCACTGGAATACAATCAGGGACATGTGGCAAAAGAGCCTTCCGACTGCCAGCTGGAATGTATGGTCTGAAACAGCAGTATCAAACTGAAAGCACGGCATATTTCAGTTTTGCTGTCCTTTTAAAAATACAGTCCGGAATCGGGGTCATATCCAGCCAATGCAGCAAAATCATTTTTTCCGCATGAAATAGGAAATTCCGCTGACCTCATGCCCTTTTACAGATATGAATGCACTATCGTCATCAACTTCCCAGCGGATTGTATAATTTCTCTGCAACTTTTTTTTCAGACGTTCTTTTGAAAATATTCTGGCAGGATACCCCACGACTTTATCCTTAAAACCCGGAGGCAGCATCTTTCCTGGCCCGTTCAAGTGCAACGGATGCCATTGCGTGATGAAAATATCTTTTTCTCCGTTCACATATGAAGTTCTGGATAAAAGTATATATTCACAGCCGCTGCCAAGTATCGAGTTCAATAACGAGTCACATTCCGGGACATATCCCAGGCTGCCGGAACAGTGAATGAAATCATACGCACTGAAATCACTGATCTTTGTAAAAAACTTCAACTCCTCATAATTTCCGATTTTACAGCCGTCCTCCGCCATAACCGCTGTCTCAAGAACATGCCAGTCAAAAGAAATGGAAGGAAAACATATCTTTGCCTGATGGTAATGCAGACCGCAGGCACCCCCGATATCAAGAACACATAAACGGGATTTTCCAGTTTCATTCAAAATCATTCCCAACGCAGCAATCGTCTGCAATGCGGAAAGAGAAAAAGGCAATGTCTCCGGATTTTTCAGCAGATATTCCGTCCTGAAAGCAACAAGAGCTGAAATC
>DXVA01000122.1:0-848 GCA_019408975.1 Lentisphaeria bacterium
GAGACAGCCCATGCGCGTTTTTCATTCATCTTTCCGGCAAATTTCTTCGGAGCAAAAACATCCGTCCTGAAATCATCGTCGGGATCGCAGACAAGCTGCCCGGCAAGATGGTTGCTGATGGCGTAAAGATTCAGGTTGTTGACTTTAAGTGTATCCAGAAACTCTTTACAGTATTTCTTGCTTTTCGCCGCCTTCACCGGGTCAAGGTGAGCGCCGCACGCAACTTCGATTCCTTCATACCCCCATGACGCTGCTTTTTTGGCAAATGTCATCAGAGGCATATCGGTCCACTGTCCTGAAAAAATTGTCAGGGGCCTCATTTTCTGCGAGTACCTTTCTTTGCTGCTGTTATTGCTTTTGCAGTTTTCTTTTCCTGCATTTTGAATTCCGAATTATTCTTGACGATTTCAGTGATGCGGACAACCTCCGCAGCCTGTTCGATCGTAACCGGGAATTTCTCGCCTTTGCGGATCGCGTTATAGACGTATTTGTAGATATCGAACTCCGTATCGGGATTGGAGGCTTCCACCATGATGGTCTTGCGAATCCACTTGAAGGCGTCCTGACGCCCGAAAGAACCGTCGATCGGCGGGGAATCCTTGCTTGCACTGATCTTATCCAGCTTCTGCTTCGGGTCGAGATATTTCAGCCTGATGTCGTCGCCTTCGCAGATCAGGGTCCCGCGCGTGCCGTGGACGACATAAGATGGTCCGGGAATCGCGACTCCTCCGCTGATCTCCACCTCGGCAAGGCGCTTGTTTTCTCCTTTGAGAATGATCCGGACATGGTCTTCGGCATCGCCGACCGCCGTTACTTTCTTGAGATCGCTCCACACCTCCGCCACGGGG
>DXVA01000122.1:858-11798 GCA_019408975.1 Lentisphaeria bacterium
CAGTTGTTGAGCTGTCCGCCGCCGCATTCGATGACCGCCTGCCAGTCGTCGCGCCGCTGATAACTGTTCACCGTATTGCGGATTTCATACACGTCCCCCAGAATCCCGGACTGCATGATCTCGCGGATATGTTTGAACGATTGTTCAAAACGTCTGTTGTGGCGGCAGTAAAGCTTCCCCGGATACTTCTTCGACGCGGCGACAAGACGTTCGGCATCCATGTAATTCAAGGCAATCGGTTTTTCGAGGAACACATATTTCCCCGCCTTGAGAGCCTCCAGTGCAAATTCGGTATGTTCGGGGGAACGCACCGCGATCGTAACCAGCTCCACATTTTTATCCTTGAGCATGTCACCGAACTTCAGGTAAGTCCTGCACTTCGGATAA
Organism: Lentisphaeria bacterium; assembly: GCA_019408975.1. Lineage (GTDB taxonomy): Bacteria > Verrucomicrobiota > Lentisphaeria > Victivallales > UBA1829 > UBA11452. The sequence continues at coordinate 1,246 of DXVA01000122.1, forward strand.
CGCCGCGCCATCTTCTCAAGCCTGTCCGCCTCGATATCACAGGCGGCGACGATTTCATACAGTTCCTTATAATGATCCAGTTCCGGGCAATGCATACCCCATCCCGCGCGGCCGATTCCCGCAATGCCTATCTTGATTTTCTTCGATGCCATACGAGCCTCTTTCTCTTTCCGTAAATAATTTCAATACTGCTTATTACATTCAATAAAAATCAAAACAATATAAAATAACGGCAGATTTCGAAAAATCAATAAATGATTCCATCAAAACAAACAAAAGCATGGCAACAGAGAATTTTTTTTACGGAAAACGGGAAAATATGGAACAGATCAGCTCCTTACATTTACAAAAAATCAATTTTTTTTAATTTTTTTCAGTTTCCCCCCTTTTCAAATCTGTTTTTTCGTGGATAATGTATAGTAAGTTATAAAGCGGTTATGGGTGCCGCTTCAAACAGTAATATCAAGTAACAAAGCTATGGTGGTGTGAGATGGCGGAGAAAGAAAAGGGAAAAGTCAAGTGGTTCAACAACTCAAAGGGGTATGGATTCATTGAACGTGAAAAGGGAGATGACATTTTCCTGCACTACAGTTCGATCAAAATGGACGGCTACCGTACGGTAAAGGAAGGCCAGGAAGTCGAATTCGTGGTAACGAATGGAGCCAAAGGCTTGCAGGCGGACGAAGTCGTGCCCGTCGGATGAACATTGTTTCATGATCAACCCGGAAAGAATACCGGCGCCGTTCTGCTGAGAATCGGCGCCGGTATTTTCATACAGACATGGTAAAAGCCGCAGTATCAGTATCCGAATACCTGTTCAGGCGTAAGTTCTGCAACTTCGCCGTAGCGTTTCAGTTTTTCCCGGTCTAAAGACTTGATGTCTCCGGCAATGAAAACTTCATACGTGCGCGGCGCAATTTCACGGGCGGCGAAATCCGCAATATCTTTCATTTCCAGAGTCTTGAGTTTATTGAATACATTTTTGCGCCAATCATAGTCAATTCCCATTTTCCGGGCGCGGAACCAGATGCCGGAAAGATCGCCGAAATTCCGTTCCGAGGTCATGGACTTGATGACATTCGCTTTCGCATTGTCGAACTTCGCCTGATACTGCGGCATTCTGCGGAACAGTTTCAGCATCTCGTCAATCGCCGTGAAGCATTTATCCGGCTGGGTTGCGACGAATCCCATGAAAATATCGTATTTCTCCTTCTCCATTGCACTGCCGTAGTAGGCATAAGCGCTGTAAGCCAGACTGCGCGACTCGCGGATCTCCTGAAATACAACATCATCCAGCCCGCCTCCCCCGAAGTACTGGTTGAACAGCATGGTTTCGGGAACTTTCGCCAGATCAAATTCCGCAGCACGCGTCCGGATTCCGATCAGCAGCTGAGTCGAATCATACGGAATCAGATAAACTTTCGGTTTTTCCGTAGGCAGCTGCCTGAATTCGCGTTTCAAAGGATGAGTCCCGGACGGAACGCCAGCCTTCCGGCTCAGACCAAAAGCATCCGAAAACGCTTCGGTCACCTGTCCCTGTGACGCAGGTCCTGTGTAAGTCACAATATGCGGCGTCGTATTGAAATTGAAGTAGTATTTCATAAGATCAACCAGTTGCGCCGGCTTGACCGCCAGGAGCTGTTCTTCCGTCATGGAGTTCGCATACAGAAACGGATTGTTCATGCCGGGTCCATATGCGGCATACATGTTGGCAGCACGGAAAAGAGCCTGATGGTTCTTTTTGGCGTCGGCACGCGATTTCAGGATGCGCGCAATATAAAGCCGGTAGGCTTTCTCATCCGGTTTCACATCCTTGAGAAAATGCCTGATCAGCTTCAATCCCGCTTCCATCTTGTCGGCGAAACCGCTTAAATGGATCGTTGTCTTGTCGTCGGAACTGGAAATGGAAAAATCCAGTGCCAGTTTATAAAACTCGTTCCGGAATTCCGAAGCGGAGTATCTGCCTGTTCCGAGGAACCCCATGTAACCCGCCGCCAGAGGAAGCAGCAGGCTGTGATCGCGTCCGTATTCCGCAATGATGTTCATGGAAAACAGCGTATCGTTCACCGGAGAGGGTTTATTGCTGTAAAAAAGCTTCCATGTGCCGTTGTCCCGGATCGTGAAATCTTTCTTGAAATCGACGACATCCTGTTCCGGAAGCGGAGACGGCGCCAGCGCGGCAAACTTTTTCCCATAGCCGGATGTTTTATCCGCATTGACCGTGACCTGTGTAATTTTCGGTTTTTTTACTTTGACGCGGTTTTCCGGCTTTCCCGCAAGCTTGTTGATTCGCGCGTAAAACTGCAGCGAATCGGCAAACTTCATGATATCCTTTTTGCTGATGTTCCCAAGCGATTCAATATATTTCAGGCTGTCGATATACGGTGTGCCTTTGATGAAAGAATCCAGATAAGTCCATGAAGCGTTTTCCGGATTCTCGCGGGACTGAACCAGGCTTTTGCGGTAATTATCAATCACGGCTTTCAGCAGCCAGCCCTCGAACTCGCCTTTCCTGATCTTGTCCAGCTCACCGAGAAGCAGCCCGGACAACTGGTCAAGAGTCTGCCCTGCACGCGGAACTCCGTACAGGTAGAAGATGGAATAATCGCGGCGGTCATAGAACCCGGCGCCGGCATTCAGTACCTTCTGACTGCGGAGCAGGCCGCTGTCGATCAGCCCGGAAGTTCCATTGCTGAGCAGGGATGCAGTCAGCGTCGCAAGGAGATCGTTCCTGCGTCCGGGCTCCACGCGGAATCCGATCAGTATCTGTTCGGGACCGGGTCCCTTCACATCCTCCGAGACGTTCGCCGTCATCGGTTTTTCCTTCGGCAGACTGCGAACCGGCGCGGAGTTCCCTTTCAAACCGCCGAAGTATCGATCGACAAGACGGATGGTCTTGTCGAAGTCCAGATCGCCGCTTAACAGGATCGCCATGTTTCCCGGAACATAATACTCCCGGTAAAATTTCCTGATTTCCGTAATAGACGGGTTTTTCAGGTGTTCCGCCTTTCCGATGAACGGAGTCCAGCCGTAAGGATGCGTCGGGAAAAGCTTCCGGGAAAGCGCTTCGAATACAAGCCCGCCCTCATTGTCCTGCCCTTTGTTGAACTCCTCATAAACAGCCTCCAGTTCCGTATGGAACAGCCGCATGACAGGGTCCCGGAACCGTTCGGATTCCAGCTTCAGCAGTTTTTCAAGCTCCTGTGACGGAATGTCCACCACATAAACGGTCATATCGGATGCGGTAAACGCATTAAGCCCCATGCCTCCGATGGAGGAGACCAGCTTGCTGTATTCGCCTGCGGACGCATATTTCGAAGCCTCGGCGGACAGCTTGTCGATTTCGGCATAAAGTTTCTCTTTCTTTTCCGGATCGTCCGTTTTGCGGCGCTCCTCGAAGAGCGCCTCGATCCGGTCCAGCAGGGGTTTCTCCTTTGCATAGTCCAGCGCGCCGATCTCTCCGGTACCCTTGAACATCATGTGTTCAAAATAATGTGCCAGCCCGGTCACATCGGCAGGAGAATCCGCCATCCCCCCGCGAACCGCCGCCTTGAACGAAATACGGGGTTTGACGGGAATTCTGGACAGATAAACCTTCAATCCGTTTTTCAGTGTGTATTCACGGGCATTGTAAGGGTCCTCCGTTACATAAGAATAGGCATAACCGTTTTTATCGACAGCCTGTTTCAACTCATAATCTTTCGCCGCCATGACCAGGGCGGCCCCCAGGATCAGCAGTATCGCAATCCATTTTCTCATAACAGAATATCCTCCTTCTGTATTTTATGCAACATTAAAAATCAGGAACGCCGTTCCGGGCTTCCGCTCCCGATGCCGCCCGCGCAATATTTTTCCATAGACAAGCATCCGGCGGAAAAGGTTCAGAAAACTTCCTCCAGTTCATACTTGCGGGAACCGAGCCCGTGCCGCTCCAGTGCATCGACCTGAACAAACGGATCCTTGCCGTGAATTTTCTCCAGCAGATGCGTTCCCTCCCCAGGCACGGCGCCGCCGATCAGAGAACCTTCGATGAAGTTTTCGGTCTTGATCATGTCAAGCGAAGCCTGCTCGACCGCGACGATATCATGCGAGGCAAGAACTCCGATATCGGGAACCATGCTCGGCGTCGTAATGCCCCAGCAGTCACAGAACATCGTAATGTCCGTCAGCAGGTTGATGTGCAGCAGACGTTCCGGCTCGAAATGTTCCAGGGCAAGCTTTGTCGTAATCGCCATGCCCTCCTGAAAATGGCGGAACCCGCGTCCGTCATTGACGATCAGGGCATGTTCCGGACATGCCAGTGCACAGTGGCGGCAGTAGCGGCAGGCATGGAAGTCAATGTGAAGCTCCTTCTTCTTCCGGTCGATGCTGATTGCATGGCGGTCGCACGCCGCCGCACACTTTCCGCAGAAAACACACCGGTCCGCGTCCCAGTCGATCCCGCCCTGAAGCGCATGAATCTTGCTTCTGGTCCGTCCGTTGACGCACCCCATGGCAATATTCTTGCAGGCTCCGCCGTATGCGCAGACTCCGTGTCCTTTCACGTGGGAAAGATTGATCAGGCATTTCGCCTCGGCAATCAGACCGAAAATCTCCGCTTTGTCATAAGTCAGGTATCCGGCGTCCTTTTCGATCACATGGGAATTGAACACGCCGCCGGCGGCAACGATCGGACAGCCTACCGTCTCCTGCGTGTAGCCATGCAGGTGCGCCTCGGCAACCGTTTCAAAATAACCGTCGACGACAACCGGTTTTCCCCCGGCGTCCTTGACTGCTTCCGTCACCATCCGGACCAGAAGCGGGTGCACGGTCGAGTAGCCCAATCCGCCACCGAGGTGCATTTTGACGGGAACCCAGTCACCGGAGCACAGCTTCGGGAGATTGCATTTCCTGAGAATCCTCTGGAGTTTGCCCGGCAGAGTTGACGGTGCGGAAGGTTTCGTTACAGCGACAGAGCCGAAATATACTTTTGCCATTCTTTCCAAACCTTTCTGATTATGATTGTCCGAAAGTAAAATACTGCGGGGAAATGGAAATGCAATTTGTTCCGTATCTCTTTTACGGGAATTTCCGGTTGGCTCTTTCGGAAGTATTCAATTTGAAACATTCCGGAAACAGGCTATATTACAAGGATTATTTTATACAATATTTATAATAATACAAGGAAAAAGGAATCTATGAAATTCTTTATTCTGCTGTCGTGCATCACCTTAACCATTCTGAGCTGCGGATGCTCCAACCCCTGGATGACCAATACCGGACGCTCTGCAATTGAGCAGTATCTGATTTCAGCGACCATCGAGCGGGCGGTCGACAGCGCCGGGCTGATGAGATATTCCGGCAGGAAAATCTTTTTCGACTATAATTACCTGGCTCCGCAGGTCGATAAACCTTATGTTCAGGGTATGCTGGAAATGGAGCTTTCCAAAGTCGGCTGCATCATTGTCGCCAAACAGGAAGAGGCGGATCTCATGATCCAGCCGCTCTGCGGAGTGCTTGCAACGGATCATGACAGCTGGATGATCGGAACCCCGTCGCTTCCGATTCCGGTGCCTTACACGGATTTGACATTCGCCATTCCGGAAATCCCGCTCCTCAAAAGATTCAAACGCATGGCTTACGGTCATTTTGCCTTCAACGTCTTCAACGCCAAAGACCGCACGCCTCTTGCGACGATCACCAACATCAATTCCAGCGCCCAGTACAACAACTGGGTGGTTCTGCTCGTGCCTTTCACCTCTCATAATATGGATATGAAGGATACGAAAGATACGGATACGGTCTACGAATTCTGACGCAGATGCCGTCCCCGGGGGGAGAAGCCGGTTTCCCCCCGGCGGCAATGATATCCGCGGAGTCTTTCCGCCTTAAAAAATAAAAATCCTCTTAAGACGTTTGTATTTTTCACTTCGGCATGTAATTTTATGGGATAATTTTTTGCAACGGAGGAAAAACAGAATGAAGTTTCTTATTACCGGCGGAGCAGGATTTATCGGAAGTCACCTGACCGAGTCCCTGCTTGCGGATCAGCACAGGGTGGCGGTTATCGACGATTTCTCCACAGGTTCGCCGGAAAATCTGTCCTCCGTATCCGGCAACCCGAATCTGGAAGTGATTGAAGAAGACATCACGGCAAGCCCGCACCTGGAAAAGCTCGTCGGAGAGGCGGACTGCATCATCCATCTGGCGGCGGCTGTCGGCGTGGAACTTGTCGTTCACGACCCCGTGCGCACGATCCGCACCAATGTCGAAGGAACGGACAAGGTCCTGACTTACGCGGCGGAACGTTCCAAACGCTGCATCATGGCTTCCACCAGCGAGGTCTACGGCAAATCCGCAAAACCTTTCTTCCAGGAATCCGACGATCTCTGCATCGGCGCCTCCACCAATTCCCGCTGGTCCTACGCATGCAGCAAACTGCTGGATGAATTCCTGCTGATGGCATTCCACCGGAACCGCGGACTGCCCGGGACCGTGGTGCGTTTCTTCAATACCGTAGGGCCGCGCCAGACCGGACGTTACGGAATGGTTCTGCCCCGCTTCGTCTCCTCCGCCCTGGCGGGGGCGCCGCTTAAAGTTTACGGCACAGGCGAACAAACCCGCTGTTTCTGCCACGTTCAGGATGTCATCCGCGCACTGAAACTCCTGATTCCCGCAGAACGGTCTTACGGAAAGGTGTTCAATATCGGCACCACGCGCAGAATCTCCATCCGGCAGCTGGCTGAACTCGTCATTGAGCGCGCAAAATCCTCCTCGGAAATCCGGAAAGTCTCCTACGAAGACGCCTATGAGCCGGGTTTCGAGGACATGATGAACCGGGCGCCGGACTGCACCGCAATCAAAGAGCTCTGCGGATGGATTCCGCAAATCGAGCTGGAACAGATCATCGATGATGTGATCGCCTATACGAAATCAAAATGACATTCAGAGGAGGAGAGAGTTATGGACAGGTCTGAACTTGAATTGAGATATGAAACCATGCTGGAGGAGTATCCGGATACGAAAATCATCTTTTCCGAAGGGGCGGCGGAACAGTTCGCAGAACTGATGAATGCGGAAAAAGCCTCTTCCGTTGTGATCTTTACCGGCAGTTCCAGAGGAGCCGCCGCAAAAGCGATGCCCGCTCTTCAGAATCTCATGGCTTACATGAATCTTGATTTCCGCTTCTATATGGACATCCCCGCGGAACCGGCGGTAACGGACGTTCGCGATATGGTCAGGATGCTGGAGGAGGAAAAACCGCAGTTCGCGGCGGCGCTCGGCGGGGGAAGCGTCATGGACGCGGCAAAGGCGGCGTATCTTTCCTGGCAGTCGGGACTGGATGTGACGGAGCTGTTCGGAGTCAATCAGGCGACGCGGAAATGTCCGGACAAAAAATTCAAGCGTGTCATCTGCCTGCCCACGACCTCCGGAACCGGTTCGGAAGCCACTCCCTATTCCAATATTGTCGATCGGGAAGCCAACGTCAAAAAACTGATCATGGAAGAACAGATCATTCCCGAATATGCGTTTGTCGATCCTGAATATGCGGCTTCCATGCCGAAGAATCTGACACTTGTCACCGCGCTTGATGCAATGGTTCACTCCATTGAGAGCATCCTGAACCGGAATGCCCCGTCCGCCCACCCGCGAAGCATCGACTGGGGAAAAGAGTCGATCCGGCTGATCGCGCTGGCTCTGCCGGCTGCATTGAAGGACCCCGCCAATCTTGTCGCGCGCACCTATGTCTCGGCGGCGGCGACACTCGGCGGCATGTGCATCAGGAACCGCCCGACCTCCCTGCCCCACCTTTGCAGTTTCTCGCTTTACGGCAAAATCCCGCACGGACTCGCCGTCGCTGCGCTCCTGATCCCGTTCTGGCGTTATTATCTCGGAAACAAGGACGTAAGAGAATCCACCATGAAAATGGCGGGGCTGTTCTCGCTTGAAATAGAAAAGACGCCGGAAGACGTCGTGAACTCCTGTGAGAAATTCATCGTTGCCTGCGGAGGCCCCGCCAGACTTTCCGAAGTGGAAGGGCTCGACCGTTCCGTAATCGCAAAAATCGCCGCGGATGCAGTGCTCAACCCGATGAAGCTCCAAAGCTGCCCGCGCCCGATCAGCGCGGAAAATGCCGGAACAATCATCACCGGCATTCTTGAGAAAGCATGGTGAAACAGTGAAAATCATTCTCGCGCCCGATAAATTCAAGGGGAATATGACAAGCCCCGAAGTATGTTCGATCATCCGGGAAGCGTTCCTGTCCGTAATGCCGGATGCCGGGATTGTCGCTCTGCCGATGGCGGACGGCGGGGAAGGCACGGTCGATGCGGTCATAGCGGCAGGCGGCGGGGAAATCAGACAGGTCGAAGTGACGGGTCCGCTCGGTGACAGGGTCATGGCGCGCTTCGGGCTCTGCAATCACGGAAAAAGCGGTGTCCTCGAAATGTCCTCGGCAAGCGGTCTGGCGCTGATCCCACCTGAAAAATTGAATCCTTTGCGCGCCACGACTTACGGGACAGGGGAACTGATCCGCGCGGTGCTGGACTGCGGGGTGGAGGAGCTGACGATCGGAATCGGCGGAAGCGCCACGGTGGACGGCGGCGCGGGAATGGCTCAGGCGCTCGGGTATCATCTGCTGGACGCGGAAGGCGAAGAATTGCAGCCCGGCGCGGAATTTCTGGCAAATCTTGCACAAATCGACGCTTCCGAAGCGGATCAGCGGCTCTTTTCCACAAAAATCAGAGTCGCATGCGATGTTACGAATCCACTGTTGGGGCAGAACGGAGCCGCAGCGGTATATGGTCCCCAGAAAGGCGCAACGCCGGAAATGGTAATCGCGCTGGAACAGGGACTCGCGGTTCTGGCGAATGCCTGGCTTGAGTGTTCCATGCTTGAGAGCGTGGAACAGCCCGGCGACGGCGCGGCGGGAGGACTCGGCGCCGGGCTGCGGGCATTCTGCCATGCGGTTCCGCTCTCCGGCGCAAAGCTCATCATCGACATGCTGGAGCTGCGGAAACACCTTCAGGGTGCGGATCTCCTGATCACCGGAGAAGGATGCACGGACTCCCAGACGGAATCCGGCAAACTTTGCGCGGAAGTTGCGGCGGTAGCAAAAGAATGTTCCGTACCCGTCCTGCTGCTTTCGGGAGCGCTGAAAGGCGATCTTTCCGGTTTCCACCGGTTTTTCGATTACGCATTCAGCACTTCAAGCGGAGCCCACGCCTCCATCGCCGAAGCGGTGCGGGCGGGCAGAAGCGATCTTTATTTTACAGCTTTGAATATTGCAAAACTCATCAATTCGGGAATTTATAAGAAATGAAAACACCGGCAAGATACGGTATGCTCCTGATTGTTTCCGGTCCCAGCGGTTCCGGGAAATCGACTCTCGCCAAACGAATGTTCGAGCATTTTGACAAAATAGAGTTCTCGGTCTCCTGTACAACCCGCGCCATGCGCACCGGCGAAGTTCACGGGAAAGACTATCATTTCATCTCGCAGGAACAGTTCCGTGAACACATCGCAAACGGAGATTTCGTGGAATTCGCCACAGTGCATGGAAACAGCTACGGAACGCTGAAATCCGAAGTAATCTCGCGCGTGGAAAACGGAATCGACGTTCTGCTGGACATTGACGTGCAGGGGGCGATCCAGATCAAGAAACTCGCGGAGAAAGACCCGTTCTTCGGGCGCTGCCTCGAAACGGTGTTCGTGACTCCTCCGAGCCATACGGTGCTGGAACAGCGTCTGCGCGGGCGGGGCACCGATTCCGAAGAGGTCATCGCGCGCCGTCTCGCAAATTCCAAAAAGGAACTGGAACTCTGGCGCGAATACAAGTATATTATTGTCAACGACGATCTGAACACTGCCTCGGAAGCATTGTCCGGTCTCATAAAATCATTCAGGCTGTCGAGTGCCAGATTAAAGGAGCCGCCATTTGATGAATACTGAGAAAAAGAAAAAAATCATCCTGGGAGTCACCGGGGGAATTGCCGCTTATAAAAGCGCGGAACTCTGTAGTCTGCTCTGCAAAGCTTCTTACGACGTGCATGTCATCATGACGGCAAGTGCGCAAAGACTGATGACGGAGCGCTGTTTCCTGACACTTTCCCGGAATCCGGTGATCTGCAATCTCTGGGATGTGCCGGAGTGGCGCCCCGAACATATTGAACTGTCCGAATCCGCCGATCTGCTGGTCGTTGCGCCGTGCACCGCGAATTTCATCGGGAAATATACTCACGGGATCGCGGATGATGCGTTGACGACAACCGCGATGGCGTTTCGCGGGAAAGTCCTGCTTGCCCCCGCAATGAACACACGGATGTGGGAGGCGCCGGCGCTTCAGGAAAACTGCAAAATACTGCAGAACCGCGGCGTTTATTTCATCGGGCCGGAAAGCGGACGCCTCGCCTGCGGTGACGAAGGCAGGGGCAGGATGTCCGAACCCGCCGATATCGCCGCCGAGGCCAGACGGCTGTTAAGCGAATGAGCCGTTCCGGTGCAGCCGGGGTGAATCCGTAAAAATGAACACCCCCGGTGCAGAGCACGCGGGGTATCGGGGATTTCGCCTGCGG
>DXVA01000123.1:0-10700 GCA_019408975.1 Lentisphaeria bacterium
TTCAATTGCTGAATTGTTCAATTGTTCGATTGTTCAAATGTTTCCCCGTTCCTTCCAACTTCAGAGTTCCCTGTTCCTCTGTTCTTACTTCGAGGGTGAAAATAAGGATTTTCACCCTCATAGAGCTCCTCATCGTAATTGCGATCATCGCCATTCTGGCTGCCATGCTGATGCCCGCTTTGAGCAGTGCCCGTGCCTCCGTACGGACTACGGCATGTATCAGCAACCTAAAACAACTCGGGATGGCTGCCCTGATGTATGCCGGAGACAATAAAGACAACATGCCTCTGCATTATTCCTCCGCCGTCGTGGACGGAGTCAGCGGCAATTATGGTTTCGGCGCCTTGCTGCTGCCTTATCTGAACCAATCAGGATTGAAAAACCGTCGCAACACGGTTTTTCTCTGTCCATCCGCCGTCGTCAGCGGAAGTTCCAATACCCTGGGTTTTGTAACTTATTCCCAGAATCCGTATCTGGGCAAGAAGCCTGTCAACAGCGATACTGCCACCTATCAGTTTGTCATGCTCAGCCGCGTAGCAGCTCCAAGCAGCACCATCATGTACGGAGACGGCACACAAGCCAACGGCTCCATGTCTTCGGAAGCGGCGTTCGAGGCCTATCCTTTCGGTTTTCCCATGTCGGGATGGTTCAGCACAACCAATTGGAATATTAAACGCAATGAAGCGCTGACGGCAGAAACGATATTGAAAAATTCGTTGAACAATGCAACTGCCGCAATGAGCTTCCATCGTCACAAACTGCGCTTCAACGGTGTTCACGTTGACGGTCACGCAGGCGGTTACCGTACCAACGAATTCCAGTACAAGAACATTGTCCCGTGGTAAAAAAAGGACGGGAGCCCCCGTCCTTTCCATCCCCGCCGGATTCTTTATTTTTCCGCTTTTCTGCGGTTGAACTTCTTGGCAAGGTCAATGATCTCCATCAGTTTCTGGCGCTGGACATCAGGCGTCAGATCGGCAAAGGCATCCAGGAGAATCTTCTCATCCGAGGTAAGCTCAAGCGGTTTCTTATGCACATCGCTTTTCTTCTTTTTCGGCAGATAATTCTTGATCAGGGGATGAATCTTTTTCCAGGTATCCTCTTTGATCGAATCCGTCTCCCTGCGCAGATACTTTGTAATCGTATTTCCGCTGACATTCGCAAATTTCGCGAAATCGGAAACCGACTCAAAACCTTCTTCAATACAGCCTTGAAGCGCTTTTACGATTTCATCCGTCAATTTCATTTTGAATCTCCCTTGTTCATGGTTAATCCGCACAGGACGAACCGAAATTACTCCTGATATATCTGCAGGCGGCCTCCAGAGACGGCAGGATTTTCGTTGAAAATTTCACGATCCACGGACTGCATTCCTCAAATGAAAACGGAGAAAACGTCACTACGAATTTCCCCTTGCAGTATGCCGCGTAAAACACTTCCATCGAGGTTCCGATCGAAGGCTTGTTGTAGTTGACCAGAATGATATCGGCATCGCGGACATCCTGAAGGTCGAACTCGACAATCTCGTTCGCGCTGTCCACCTGGCGGTCCACAAACTGCCGCCGCATCGGGTCCAGAAGACGGAATTCGTCCGAGAGAAGCGTCTTCGCCGTGTCGCGCCATTCGCGTGCGGCGCCGTGGAATTCGTCCATGATCGGACCGCTCAAATAGATTGTTTTCTTCATTTTCTCTGCCATGAACGGACTCATTTCTTTTTTGTTCCGGCCTCAGGCAACTCGCAGGAGCAGGAGTTTTCCATGACGATGGAATTCTCCATTTCAACTTTCACCGGCTTTAGATTCCAGATTTTTGTCGCGTAGTCCTGAATGGAGCGGTCGCTGGAGAACATGCCCATATTGGCGATATTGAACAGACAGCGGCGGTTCCACTCCTCCGGGTTGCGGTAAAGTTCGGAAACCGATTTCTGAACAGTGTCGTAGGATTCAAAATCGGCGGCGGTCATGTAGGTGTCATAATGGAACGAATCCAGAATCGGCTTGAAGATTCCGTGTTCGCCGGGAGAGAAGAAATCCGATTCGATCAGCCCGATCACGCGGCGGAGTTTCTCGTTCCTGTTGATGAAATCATACGGATTGTAGCCGGAATTGCGGAGAGCGTCCACTTCATCCACATTCATGCCGAAAATGAAAATATTGTCCTTTCCGACCGCATCGTGAATTTCGACGTTCGCACCGTCCATGGTGCCGATCGTCAGAGCGCCGTTCAGGGCGAATTTCATGTTGCTTGTGCCGGACGCCTCGGTGCCGGCAAGAGAAATCTGCTCGGAAAGATCCGCGGCGGGAATGATTTTTTCCGCAAGCGAAACCCGGTAATTCGGCATGAAAATGACTTTCAGCCTGTCCGCAACTTCAGGATCGCTGTTGATGACCTCGCCCACGGAATTGATGAACTTGATGATGAGTTTTGCCATGTAATATCCGGGTGCCGCCTTGGCGCCGAACAGAATCGTGCGCGGGACAATATCGGCATCCGGGTTATCCTTGATGTCAAGATACAGTGAAATGGCGTGGAGAGCGTTCAGAAGCTGGCGTTTGTATTCATGCAGGCGCTTGACCTGAACATCGAAAATCGAATCCACATTCACTTTCACGCCGCAGACATCCTGCAGATAAGCGGCAAGGCGCTCCTTATTGGCGCGCTTGACGGCGGCGAGTTCCTGGAGAAAACCGGAATCCGACGCAAATTTCTCAAGCTGCTTCAGCTCGGCAAGGTCCTTCACCCAGCCGTCTCCGATCCGCGACGTAATGAGCCCGGCAAGCCCCTGATTCGCCTTTTTGAGCCAGCGGCGCGGCGTGATCCCGTTCGTCACATTGACGAACTTATCCGGGAAGAAATCGTTGAAATCCTTGAAAAGACCATGTTTGAGCAGTTCGGTATGAAGCGCGGCGACGCCGTTGACTTTTTTGCTGGTGGCAACGCACATATAAGCCATGCGGACCATCTTTTCCGGCTGTTCCTGAATGAGGGACATCCGCGAAAGACGGTCGTTGTCTCCGATATAGCGTGTCGAAACCTGACGCAGGAAACGGAAGTTGATCTCATAGATGATTTCAAGGTGGCGCGGCAGAAGCTTGCCGAGCAGGTCCACTGACCACTTTTCAAGCGCCTCGCTCATGAGTGTGTGGTTCGTGTAATTGAAAGTCTCTGTGCAGATCCGCCATGCCTCGTCCCACTCGAAATTTTCAATATCGATCAGCAGACGCATCAGTTCGGGAATTGCAAGCGCCGGATGCGTGTCGTTCAACTGAATCGTGGCATATTTCGCAAATTCATGGATATCGGCTCCGATCATATGAAGACGCCCCATGATATCCTGCAGTGAAGCGGAAACAAGGAAATACTGCTGTTTGAGGCGGAGCTCCTTGCCCTCGTAATTATTGTCGTTCGGGTAAAGCACGCGCGTGATGTTCTGCGACATGGCACCTTCCAGATTCGCGCTGATGTAATCTCCCTGATTGAACTTGGACAGATTAAATCCATACTGGGATTCGGCAGACCAGAGACGGAGCGTATTCACGGTATTCGTGCCGTAGCCGGGAACCGGCGTATCATAGGGCATCGCAAGAACCTCCTGCGTATCGACCCAGCGGCGGCGGTATTTGTTGCGCGCATTCGGATAGGGCTCCACTCTGCCGCCGAACTGGATGAAACGGGAAAGCTCCGGACGGCGAATCTCCCACGGATTGCCGCGGCTGAGCCAGTTGTCCGGCTCCTCGACCTGATATCCGTTCTGGATGATCTGGCGGAAGATACCGTAATCATAACGAATGCCGTAACCGCCTGCGGGAAGTTCCATCGTCGCCATGGAATCGAGGAAACAGGCGGCGAGGCGCCCCAGTCCCCCATTGCCGAGCCCGGCATCCACTTCTTCATCGCGCAGGAGCTCGATCTTGAGCCCGAGTTCCTTCAATGCCTCGACGGCGGCATCATAAACGCCGAGATTGATCATTGCGTTGCCGAGGGTCCTTCCCATGAGAAACTCAAGGGAAATGTAATAGACTGTGCGCGGCTGTTTGATTTCATAAGTATCTTTTGTGGCGATCCAGCGCTCCACCATCAGGTCGCGGATGCTCAGGGCAAGCGCATGGTAGCGGTCAAGATTGCTTGCTCTCTCGGGACTTTTCGCGAGCGACAGCATCAGATGTTTGCGGAAGGATTCCTTGATGATATCTTTCATGGAAGGCATAGTATTCTCCTCAGTGATTATTTTGAGAACGTTAAGACAATACTATACAGCAAAAAGTGCCGTTTTGCAATCAGAAAAAGTTGGAAACCGGTTAGGATGAGTTCAGGAAATCATTGCCGTCTCCAGCGCGGGAAAGGACAGGAGACGGCGGAGCATCCTGCGGTGTTAAATCCGTGCGGCGCCGAAAAGCGCCTTGCGCATGACTTCGACCGGAGCTTCGAGTCCCGTCCAGATGGAAAGCGACTTCGCCCCCTGATGCAGAAGCATCGAAAGGCCGCTTGCCGCCGGGATACCGTGTTCCTCCGCATAGGCATACAGCTTCGTGCGTTTGTAAATCGTATCGTAAAAGAAAATATCCCGCGGCAGAAGCTCCGGGCGAATCGGCGCCGGATCATCCGGTTTGAGCCCGAGACTGGTACACTGAACGGCAAGGCGCGAATCATTCAGGAACGCCTCGACCTTCCCGTCGTCGGAAATGGAGGCGGTTTCCACGTTCAGCAAAGGGAACTCCTCTTTCAGATTCGCAGCCAGTTTTTCGGCGGTCTCAAGAGTCCGGTTCAGAAGATGAATCTTTTTAATTCCACGCAGGGCGAAGTGGAACGTCAGAGCCTTGACCACGCCGCCGCAGCCGATGAACGTGACGCTGCTGTCACTGATCGTATAGCGGAAAGATTCCGCGAGCGCAGCCTCAAGCCCGTAGCCGTCCGTGCTGGCGCCCGAAAGCTTTCCGTCCGACACGGTGACGGTATTCACACTGCCGGAGAGCTTTGCATCGCGGGAAATCTCATCCAGAAAAGGAATGACCGCGTTCTTATGGGGCACGGTGATATTGAAGCCGGCAAGATTTTTCCGTGCATCCCGCGTGAATGCCTCCAGTTCCTCCCTTTGTACCAGCACCGCAATGTATTCGGCATCGAGTCCGAGCGCCTTCAGGGCGGCATTGTGCATGACGGGAGAAAGAGAATGGGAGACCGGGCATCCGATCACGGCGTATATTTTTTTCTTCAGCATGGCAAAACAGATTCCATTAAGGTTTTATAGAAATTTGCCATTCATTTTAGCATAACATTCATAATTGCGCAAGTTTCCGGCGCAAAAAAAACAGTGATTTGAAAAAAATGGGAATTGATGTAAATTAATGGACAGGGATTTTGACCGGGAATGTCAAATGCATGAAGTCAAATTTCACATGGAAAAGTCCCTTGTTGTTAAACAACTCAAATCCGAAAGGGGTAACGAAAATGGCAAAAGCACTCTCCAAACCTGAAAGCAACCTCAAAAAACTCACGAAGTCCCCGATCCCGATGAACTTTGTGAAAAAACACAACGCCACATGGAACCATCAGGACTGGCTTGATTTTCTCGACTATCTGAAAGAGAAAAATTATTTCCCGATCGATACGGACAAAGTCGGGCTTCTCCTCGAAGAAAAGAAGGCGCAGTACATCGCTCTCAAGAACAAATAACATTCCGAAAGAGCATATTGCATATCCACGGATCACTGTCCGGTTTCCTTCGGACGGTGCAGGGGGATATGCATTGCAGTCATTATGGCACGAAAACCTCTGATCGCACTGACAATGGGGGACCCTGCGGGAATCGGCCCCGAAATCATTGTACGTATGCTTGCCGCGCATCCGGAGTTTCAGGATGAGGCGGATATTGCAGTGTACGGATGCCCAGAGGTTATTGAGGACGCGGCGAAGCGTTTCCTGCCCGGACAGGCTTTCCGGTATCCGGTCAGGGCGACAGGTTCAATGAAAGCCGGCGGATTCCATTTCGGGAAACTCTCCGCGCAATGCGGCAGAGAGGCATATGAAGCGGTCTGTGCGGCAGCCCGGGACGCACTGGCGGGAAAAGTCGATGCCGTTGTAACGGCGCCGGTCAACAAGGCGGCAGTCAATCTGGCGGGAATACCTTTCACCGGGCACACGGAGCTGATCGCCGGAATCTGCGGAACGGACGATTTCGCCATGATGCAGTCCGCCGGAAACCTGCGCGTTGCGTTTGTCACGACTCATATCGCGCTGAAAGACGTTCCGAAGTTCGCCACACGGGAACGGATCATCGAAACGACGCGCCTTCTGGAAAACGCAATCTGTGCCGAAGGCATCGCTGAACCGGAAATCGGGATCGCCGCGATCAATCCGCATGCAGGCGAGAATGGAAACATGGGAACGGAAGACGAGCTGGTGACAAAACCGGCTGTAATGCACATGCGGGAAATGGGTATGAAGGTGGAAGGCCCGTTCCCCCCTGATACACTTTTCATCAAAAGCACGCTGGACCGTTTCGATGGGATTGTTTCAATGTATCATGATCAGGGGCACATTCCGTTCAAAATGCTTGCGTTTGATCGCGGCGTAAATTCGACGCTCGGACTGCCGGTCATCCGCACAAGCGTGGATCACGGCACCGCGTTTGAAATCGCCGGGAAAGGCATCGCCGACACCGGCAGTTTCATCGCGGCATTTCAAATTGCACTCAAGCGGGCACGTGTGCGCCTGGAACAGAAATAAGGCGAAGCATCCGCGATGCGACACCCCCTGCGGGACAAAATAGAAAAAGGAAGATCATCATGTTTGAATTGGACATCCGCCGGGAATTTTCCGCGGCACATCAGTTGAAAGGGTACAACGGCGACTGCTCGAATCTTCACGGGCACAACTGGACGGTGGAGGTATTCATCCGTTCGGCGCATCTGGATGAAGTCGGGATCGCACTGGATTTCAAGGTTCTCAAGAAGGAGCTGGATGTAATTCTCGCCGGGCTCGACCACAAATTCCTGAATGAGCATGAAGAATTCAGGACGAAGAATCCGACCAGCGAAAATATCGCCATGTATATTTACAAGACTCTCGCCGCAAAAATCAACACGGAAACCGTCAAAGTCTCCAAGGTGAGAGTTTGCGAATCCGCCAGTTCAGGAGCCACTTACTTTGAAGAATAAGAATCCGATGGAAGAAATAGAGTTCACTCCGCTGGAGGAGCGCGCCATGCTCCGCAGCGGCGATTCCTCGCTTGCAGGGCGTCAGAAACAGGCGGCGGTAATCGTCGCCATTCTGTTCCTGGCGCTTTTCATTGTAGCCGCCGCCGTCGTGAAAAACTATATTGCCGTGGCTGCCGTCGGAGTCATTTATGTCATCCTGACTCTTGTGGAAAAGCTCTGTTACATCAAGGCGATTTCCGCCTACCGCACTCTTGTGGTCAAGCTCGGCAAAGCCTTGAACGGCGGGAAATAAGAAAAACCGGGAAACAAGTTCCCGGATTCTGAGATTTTACGGCTGTTCCTCCAGTCTTACATCATCAAACCACGCATCTCCGAAGGCATCCCATATCCAGAGCCCGACGGCAACTTTGTCGCCGATTTCCGGGGGCGTAGTAAATTCCACACTCTCACGAAACCACGGATTTGTCCCCGCGTAACGTCCAAGTCCCCGGACAGTGAACTTCCCGGCATTATCCGAACTATAAACGCCTGCACCAAGATTTGAGCCGCCGGACAACTTGAGGTCTTTGGTTCTGATAAAACATGAAAAACGATATTTTGTATTCGGTTTCACCCCGCCGATCCAGTTGACGACATTCATTTTCCCGCCTGTCACATTCATGAAATGAATGCTTTTCCCCTCTGTAATGAAAATTTTTTCATCAAGCGCCGTTTTGTCATTTCCATTTTTGTTTGATTTCCATGACTTCCAGGCGCCGAAGCCTGGCAATTTTTCGGCAACAGCAAATCCGCCGTCCGGAATCAGATTGCGGCTTTCAGCTCCGGCAGGCTTCATGACACCGAAATCCTCAACGGCGTGAAAACTCCTGCCCGGAGCCGGGCTCCACTGATAATAAATCTCGGATTTTTTATTTGCGAGAGCCCGATGGCGGGCAAAATTCACGGGAAAACCATCCTCTCCGATCTTCCCCAGCATTTTTTCAGGAATCCGGAACTCCGCAATCCATGCTTTTTCCGAACGTGTCACCTGCACCTGCGCTCCACTGTTCCAGTTTACATCCGTCTGAATGCCGGACGGGGTCAACGTACACTTCGCATCGTAAAGGACGCCATTTGCATTGGCGGCAAAATGAAAATAGTTTCTGCGGTCGCCGGACGGATTCAGAAACAGTTCCACACAGGAATCCGCATACAGTTTCGGCGCATCCGGAGTTTTCGCATCGGCAATGATGCTGCTCATTTCCGGTTCTTCACACTCATACCTGAAAACATAACGGCTGCTGTCCTCGGACAAAGTCACAACAGTCTTCACTTCCGCAATTTCCCCTTTGTAAGGGCGCAGATAAACCCTGCCGGGAATGGAACACTCCCAGGAACCGAAAGACTGCTGAATCTTCCGGTATTTTTCTGCTTCGGCAAGGATGGGGCCGAGCATTTTTTCACGCATGAAAACAATGCGTTTCCGTGCATCAGGCTCTTTCACCGCGAGCCTTTCCGCCCGTTGAAAAAGCCGCTTGAACTGCTCCAACTGCTCCGGGGTATAGATTTTCGTCCAGAAGTCACGGATATTCGGAAGTTCCGGAGACGGTCCATACGAGGTTTCGCGAATTTTTCCGAGAACTCTTTCCGTCCACAGCGTTTCCAGCGTTTCAAAAAATTCCTGCATCGGTTTTGCGGCGCTTCCAAACATGGATCGGTAATGATCTGCCAGCAAAGCATCCACATCGGTTTTCGAATTCCACGTCACTTTGGACAAAACATAATAGTTCAGGTAATTGAAGATGAAATAATCGGTTTCCGATTCATAATAAACTCCGTCAAGCAAATTGCCGCGTTTCGTAAAATACTCGCCTGTGGACCTTGCCAGCATGGCGGGAATTCCCGTAAAAGCGGCTTTCCCCATATGCTTCCCGGGATAAACCCATACATTGAGCCTGCGTCCATCAAGTTTCCCGCTCCATCGCCGGATCTGCCCGTCATGATATGCCTGATCATGTCTTCCGGGCCCCATGACTGCAAGCTGAACCGCCACATTGCCCGGAATTGCACACTTCGGTATTCTGTCATACGGAGAGTATGCCATCTGAGTAACGGTTCCCTTGATTCCTTCTTCAGCAAGACGGTTCGCAATGTCTGCCGTGAACTGCCAGATGAAGTCACTGACCGCCTGCTGGCTTTTGATCTGGTCCCTTCCCGGCGCGGCGATCTTCCGGCATCTTTCACATCCGCACCAGTAGAACCAGTCCTGAGGCATGACGGAATAGTATTTTCTCGGGAACCCATTTCCATGAAGCCACCATTTGCCGTGAGAACAATACGCCTGGCGGACATCGGCACTTTCCCCTCTGAAATAGGATTTCGCATCCAGGTAAATTTCCTCGGCAATATTGCTGGAAAAACAAAGCTGCGGGGCATGTCTTGTCACGGAATCCGTCTCCCGGATAAAGCGCCTGCCATCAGGAAGGAGAGCAAAATATTCCGGATGAGTTTCTCCGAAACGCCTGTCATAACTGCGGTGCCCCAAACCATGTGCAAAAGAAATCGACTCTTCCTCCATGCGCAGGCGAACCCAATTCAGCCCATACCCCTGCACACCATTATAGAAATCGTCCTTTTCATACCATTTCCCATCCCGGTAACTGTATCTACGGGCAATATAATCGGGACGCTCCACAATATGAATCTTCTGCGGCAGTGCGACAAAACCTTTTTTTACGGCAACCGTCCCAATCTCTCCGGGGAAGAAGAAACGGACGCCGGCAAAACGTTCAAGAAAATCATAGACGCCGGAAAGTGTGCCTCTCCGGTAACAATGGCTCCACGGATTCTGATCCGGGGACTTCGCCGGATCATCCCTGCCGAGAATATAGAGGGCATTTCCCTTGCGAACAATGAAATATCCCTCGTCCGCAAGCTCTTCCACATTCAGACCCGCAGCCTTTGCCACTGCATTGTCCCCCAGAACAAAGGCAAAAGCCTCTCCGGTCTGTTCTGCAACAACCGGTATCTC
The DNA here is from genome assembly GCA_019408975.1 of Lentisphaeria bacterium. Taxonomy (GTDB): domain Bacteria; phylum Verrucomicrobiota; class Lentisphaeria; order Victivallales; family UBA1829; genus UBA11452. The sequence goes on from DXVA01000123.1 coordinate 10,168, forward strand.
CGAGCCGGTCACTTTTTCCAGATAAGTCTGCAACTCTCCTGCGGCAAACTTCAGAAGCGGAATTTTCTCCGGAACAACAATTTCAAATGCGGTAATATTTTCCGCTTGCCCTCCTGTTTCATTAATACGCGGAAGTTCTCCTGCATAAATACCGTAAGTCAGCATCCCCAATAAGATCGCAAAGATCGTTTTCATGAAAAAACTCCAGTTACTTTGCAGGAACGACGTCCAGTTTAACAGAATCAATCTTGAGAACCCAGCCGCCGTCTCCCGGCTTTTCCGGCGTCAGAACCGCTGTTACAGTGAAACCATCCATGCCTTTGCGGCTGCGCTCACCAAGCTTTCCGGTAAAAACATATTCTTTCGGCTCGGAAGTCAGCAGATACCGCTTCTGCTCATTTTCCGTGTAGACGCCTTTCTTTGTCCAGGCAACACCGCATCCGAGAAATCCCTTTCCCGAAGCGGTCATGCGGACTGTCACCAGATCATCCGCATTCACCGGGACACTTGCCAGCCGGCGGTACGTATCATAC
>DXVA01000123.1:10710-11730 GCA_019408975.1 Lentisphaeria bacterium
GTATCATACTCCGCATTCTCCTTTAACGTAATCCGGATTGAGTTCCGCTTTCCCTCCTTTATAATCTCCGCCTTGCCCTTTGAATCCGTGTTGAGCCATCCGTCGGCGGTCCTCCATTTTGTGACCTTTTGAAAATCGCCGTTAATGTCCACCTCTCTCGCGGAAAGAGCCAGCGAAGCCAGCAATACTGCAGTAATGAGCCCAATTTTTTTCATGCCATCTCCTTTTTCTGTAGTTCTATGATGAAACGTTCTATAATGAAACGACTGGTTTTATCACCAGCCGACGAATTGCCCCGTATCCGGAAAAATGCCGGTCGGATGAAATAGAATATGATACGCGTTCTGCCTCGCCAGGACATAAGTGCGTGCAAGGGTTCCGGTATGTCCATCCGCAAAAGAAACATTGGCAGCCCCTTTATGCCGGAAAGATCCGGGCTGCTTTTCCGCATAATTGTAGCTGCCGACAGTTTGCGTATCCAGATAATCCGAAGTTCTCAGTGTCCGGGAGGGGTGTCGATAGCGTGTGATTTTCGTGACAAGAACAAAATCAAGTCCGTAAAAATAGTTGATCGTAAAAGTCTGATCGACGCGCGCCTCCTGGGACGGACAGGCAAACCGGGAGCGCCTGTCATATCCGTTGCTTTCACTGTCACGCCCGAGAATGTATCCCACGTAAGTGTCAGGCTCTTTCACCTGAAGATATTCATTGATGAAACCATTTTTCCGATCCCACCATACAACCTGGGAACCGCTCCCGGAAGTGCCTCCGGTCCAATGGCTGTAGGGGAAAAAATAATCCTGATGATCCGAAACATACATCTGTATCGCCTTGGCGACGGTATTGTGATTGTTAAGACAGTGGAATCCTAGATATTAGGATGGCATTTAATTATGATTGGCAACAAGCAGCCTATCTACATCCAAATCAACATTGTCAATTCGGTGCTGTTGTTAATTTTTTTCTTTGTGACCGCATAAGTTGTGATAATCATTATTATGAGACCATAGACGGCAAGAC
>DXVA01000124.1 GCA_019408975.1 Lentisphaeria bacterium
CGGTTCCGTAAAAGCGGTCACGGTTTTCCTTGAGAAATTCGCGAATACCCGGTTCCTCGTCCCCGGTGCGGACGGCATTGCGGCGCTTCCGCTGGAGCGCATCACGGTTCCCGGCGACTGTTCTTATAAGAAAGTTCCTCAGATCGAGTATTGTTCAGCCCGCTCCTCGGATCTGATGTATGATATTGCAAACAATGCGTTCTATGCTCCGTGGTACGGCACCTACGGCGGACATTCTCATAATGTGGCGATTCCGCAGGCAAAATACTTCAAGACAAATCCGGAATATTTTGCGCTGATCAAGGGCAAGCGGACTACACACCCGACACGCCCGCAGTATTGTCTTTCCAACCCCGAAGTGCAGGAACTCATCTATCAGGAGCTTCTGGCACATGCGGACAAAGGATTCGACATGGTTCAGCTCGGTCAAAGCGACGGTTTCCGTCCCTGTGAATGTGAAGAATGCGCAAAGCTTTACGGAGTCAAGGATTTCGGAGAGAAACTCTGGATCATGCACCGCAATATGGCGGAACGTTTTCAAAAGGATCGCCCCGGAAAGATGCTCTGCATCATGGCATACGGCCCGACGCTGGACCCGCCGCAGTCCTTCAGGGAGTTTCCCGGCAATGTCATGATTGAACTTGCGCCTTTCTCCGAAGACAGCCTCAACGCCTGGAAGGATTATCGCGTCAGGAACGGATTCGTTGTCTATCTTTACAACTGGGGCTGGTACCAGATGGAAGGCTTCACCCCGAAACAGAATATGGAGTTTCTGGCAAAGCAGGCAGCCGCATTCAAGCGCGGCAATGTCCGGGGCATCTACCGCTGCGGCTTCGGCGAACTGTTCGGACTCGAAGGCCCCGCCTATTATCAATGGAGCAGACAACTGGACGATCCGGCGCTCGACAGCGGGAAACTGCTGGCAGACTACTGCCGTTACGCTTTCGGGCCCGCCGCCGGCACGATGGAACAGTTCTATCTGCTTTTCGACAAACGTCTGCGCCTGAATCTGCCGCCCACGTTCACCAGCGCCGAGCATGAGGGAAAGCGGAAAGGAACCATATGGAATGATCCGGCGCTTCTGGAAGGGAAGTCTCCCGCCATGCTGGACAATATGAGACTGCTTGCATTGCGTTATCCGCCGGAAGTGCTCGCGGAAATGGAAACGCTTCTTGCAAAAGCGGAAAAGGAAAATCCGCAGAACAGAACGGCAAAGCTCCTGCTGCCTGTTATCCGCATGGAGTTCGATTATCTGAAACTGACCGCGGAAGTCGTCACGGCATTCAACCGCTTCCGCAAAACAAAATCCGATGCGGATTTCAAAGCACTTGCCGCTGCCGTGGATGCACGCAATCAACTGATTGCGAAAATTCCGCTTCAGCCGAATGCAAAGCCGCCGCGCCCGGCAATCAAAGGGAACCTCCGCCTGTTCGGATATCCCCTGATCAGCGAAATTCAGGCGGGCGGGCGTCTGCGGGCTCCGTTGTTCGCGCCCTTCAACTGGGACGTGAAATGGATGCAGGAGAAAGGCGTCAAACCTGCCGGGCGCGTAATTCAGACCGGCGGCGCTCCGCAGCTCTTTGTCCAAAAAGATTACTACCCGCAGAAACCGGTCATCAAAGAGGAACCGACCTCTGTCGCGGTCCGCTGGGATGATCAGAATCTCTATGTGACTTTCCTGTTCGGAAACACTACGCAGAAAGCCGTTTACAACGACCAGATTCAAGTCATCCTCGGAAACGGGAAAAAGCGCATGTGGTTCACAGCCCGTGCCCGCAACGGCAGGACGGCAGTCTATGAGCGCACCCTCGCCTCTCTCGACAACAAAGGAAACGGAGACCAGTACAAAGGCATTTCCGGCAAACACGGGATCATCACCGCTCCGGCTCCGGGAACGGAAGGGGCTTCCGCCATGATCACGATTCCCTGGAGTGTTTTCGGAGACAAACCGATCAAAGGCGCGGAATGGGAATTCAATGCAATCCGTGAAAATCCGAAAGGCGCCTATATCTGGGAATACAATCTTTTCCAGAAAACATGGCGCAATCTGCGGGACGCGGCGGGATGCATCGCATTCAATGAGTAATGAAAAATGAGAAATGAGAAAGTCATGAAGAAAATTTTTATTGGTTTTTGCATGGTTCTGATGATCGCGGCGGGATGCAGTTCACAACAGATTACGGAACCGCCGGTGCCCGTGCTGAAAGACGGCAAATCATCTTTCCAGATTGTCCTGCCGGAGCAATATGACAATGCCGGAACAGAGACGCATCTGCTGACTGCCGCGAAGTGTCTTCAGAAGGAATTTCAGGAAGCATCCGGCGTCCTTCTCCCGATCAGGAAAGAGTCTTCCATGGAACAGGACCGCCCCGCGATCTTCATCGGCAATACCGCCATGACACGGAAAGCGGGTTTCGATCCGGCGTCGTTTCGGGATTTCTCTTATGTCATTGCCGTGAAAAACGGCAATATCTTCCTTGCCGGCAATGACCGCCACGGGCTGCAAAGCAAAAAGAAAGAGGGCTACTCCCGCTATATTCTCGGTTCCGTGAAGGCAATCGTGGTATTCATGGAGGACTATCTCCATACACGTTTCGTCATGCCCGGAGACATCGGCATATCCACGCCGGCGCGGAAAACGCTGGAACTCCCCGCCAACCTGGAATGTTACGGAACGCCGCGCCTGAATTTCGGAACCGGCCGCGGACAGTCGCTCATGTATGATTATTCCAACAACAATTACGGAAGCGGTTCTTACAAAGTTTACGGCGGGCACTCATATTATGACGCTGTGCCGGAAAAGAAATATTTCGGGACGCATCCGGAGTATTTCGCGCTTCTCGGCGGAAAACGTGTCGGGACCGGAAATCATCTGTGCATCTCCAATCCGGAGGTTCAGGAACTGGTCTACCGCGAAATGCTGAAACAGCTGGACGCCGGGGCGGAAACCGTGGAAGTAGGGCAGACCGATGCCTACATCCAGTGCGAATGCGACGGCTGTAAAAAATACGGCGGCACGAATGACTCCGGAGAAAAACTCTGGATCTTCCATCGTTCTCTTGCGGAACGTCTCCATAAGGAACGCCCCGGGAAAAAGGCGCTTCTCATCAGCTATGCGGAGACAAGGGAGCCGCCGAAAACCTTTGACACCTTTCCGGAAAACACCATGATCGAAATCTGCCATTATTCCCCGCAGGCTTTCAGCGCATGGAAAAAATACAGGGGAATTCAGGGATTCACTGTCTATATTTATAACTGGGGGGAATATCCGCGCCCCGGTTTTACGGCGAAACTGTCGCCGGAAGCGTGCGGAGAGCAGGTGCGCATGTTTCTGGACAATAAAGTTCAGGGCATCTACCGCTGCGGATTCGGTGAACTGTTCGGCATGGAGGGTCCCGTCTATTATCTCTATGGGAAACTTCTGGAAAATCCCGAAGCTTCCGCCGAAATGATTCTGGAGGATTATTACAACAGCGCATTCGGCGCTTCCGCCGCTCCGATGCGTGTTTTCTACGATACACTGCACCGCAGGCTGAATGCATACTGTGTCATGGATACCGCTGTAAAAAATCAGGGGCTGTCCCGTGCAAAGGCGTGGTCTGTCCTGCCGGAAAATCCCCGTGTGCTTCTTGGTTTCCTCTATTCCCCGGACATGATCGAGACTCTTGAAAAAAATCTGGCGAGAGCGGAAAAAATGAACTCCGCTCCTGAAGTAAAACAGCGTCTGGCGCTGGTCCGCAGAGAATTCGACTATGCGAAAAATCTTGGAACTGTGATTCATCTCTACAATGCTTACCGGCTTTCTCCGGACAAAGCCTCGTTCGGGAAACTTGCATCCGCAATCGAAGCAAGAAATGCCATGATCGATTCTTTTTACACACCGGACGGACAGATGAAACCGTTACCCGGCTGGAGTGAAATCCGACCTTTCGGGCGAATGCCGAAAAGCATGTTGAAGACCAATGGCAGGCTCAGCGCCACCCTCGGAGCTCCCTTTACATGGAATACCCGGCTCCTGCGCGAAAAAAATATCCTGCCGGGAAGCGGCATCAAAACTCTCAAAATCCATAAAGCCACGGGCAACACCGATACCCTTGACTTCAGTTCCGGCGCATGGAGGAAGGCGGAATGGCACGATTTGAACGGAATCCAGCTTGGCGTCGTGGAGGAACAGACCCGTTTCAAAATTCTTTATACAGAAAAAAATCTCTATATCGGCGTGGAAAGCGATCTGCCGGATTCACGCAATATCATCCCCGCAGGCAAGGATGGTCCCGCGTGGCGCACGGATGCCGTGGAAATCGTGCTTGATCCCTTTGGAAACCGTGAAAAATATTATCATTTCATCTACAATCCTGTGCCGGACTCCATGTATGACGCCGCTTTCGGTTTTATCACGGATGTTCTTGACCCCCGCTATAAGCAGGCTGATCCGCTCTGGAACGGAAAATGGTCTTATCGGACCGATCGCAGAAATGGGAAATGGTATTCGTTGTTCATCCTGCCATTCCGGTCGCTTGGAGCAGATACCCCGGCATCCGGAACGAGCTGGACCTTGAATATCGGCAGAGAATCGTTCCGCACCCGCCAGCCGGAACTTTCCTCGTGGTCCCCGAACCTCGAAACAATGAGTTTTCATGACCGAGATTCTTTCGGGGAAGCAGTCTTCGAGTAACCGGAAGAAGACGTTTGCGTTTCAATGGCAATGTGGTATAGTAAACGCTTTGTTAACTTGGCAGGGAAAGGGAAACAGCAATGACGTTGCGGAAACTGCTTTTCGTAATGGCTGCGTGTCTGGCATTCACCGGAAAAGCGAATGATATGGTTGACACGGCCGGTCGTCGAAGCAATATGATTCAGGACTATTATTTGACGCAATTCCGTTTGAAGGCTGCGGAGCGCAAAGCCCGGCTGGACAAAATAAAAACCAAAGCGGATGCCGAAGCTTACCGGCAGGACGTCAGGAAGCGGCTGGCGGAAAGTTTCGGTCCGTTTCCGGAAAAGACTCCGCTGAATCCGCGGATCACCGGACAGCTCTCCACGGAAAAGCTGCTGATCGACAAAGTGATTTTTGAAAGCCGTCCCGGTTTTCAGGTGACAGGTCTGTTCTATCGCCCCAGACAGATTTCCGGAAAAATTCCCGGAATTCTGGCTCTGTGCGGACATTCATCCTCCGGGAAAAATGCGCCGTGGTATCAGGATGTGGCACAGTCGCTCGCCCTGCGCGGTTACGGTGTGCTGATGATCGATCCGATCGGACAGGGAGAACGCCGTCAATTTACGGATGCAGAAGGCATCCGCCCCGGCGTCTTTGAGCACAACATGCGGGGAAAACAACTGGCGCTCATCGGGGAAGCTCTCTGCACCTGGCGGCTGTGGGATGCAATCCGGGGGCTGGACTATCTTCTGACCCGTCCGGAAATTGATGCCGGGCGTCTCGGCGTCACAGGAACTTCCGGCGGCGGAACGCTTTCAACTTACCTGAACGCTTTTGACTCACGCCTGACGATGGCGGCTCCCAGTTGTTATATCACCACTCAACTGCGCAATCTGGAAAATGAACTTCCTGCCGATGCGGAACAGAATCCCCCGCGGCTCGCCGCATTGGGGTGCGACATGGCGGACTTTCTGATCGCCGCCGCCCCGCGCCCCACGCTGATATTGGCTCAGGACAATGATTTTTTTGATCCGCGCGGCACGCAACAGGCATTGGAGGATGCCCGGAAAATCTATGCGCTGCTGGGAAAACCGGAACAGATTCAGCTCTTTACCGGCAAAGGCGATCACGGATATTCCGCGGCACACAGAGAAGCTGCGGGTAAATTTTTCAACCGGTACAGCGGACTCTCCTCCAACTGGACGGAATCTCCCGATATTCAGAGATTCAGAGTGGAAGAACTCAACTGCACGCCGAACGGTCAGGTCGGCGGACGGGATATTTATGCCGTCATGCAGGAGCTTGAGGCTTCCCGCCGTCCGGAAAAAGCCGGAGACTCAGCAGCAATTCTCCGTCAGGTACTGCAAATCGGCGAGGTTCCGCTTCCCGATTACCGTGTCTGGCGGACACAGGTTCAAAGGGCTGAACCACTGCTCTGTCTGAACCGTTTCGGAATTGAAACGGAACCCGGTATCGTGGTTCCTCTGAAACAGCTCACGCCGTCCCAACGCTTCCAGCTCCGTTCCAAACCGCGGGCGATTCTGTTCATCCCGCATTTGAGCACTTCGCCGGAATTGAAGGAGCTGGGATTCCAGCCGGACGGCAAAACCGACTTCTTTTGCCTGGAAGTCCGCGGCATCGGCGAAAGCCGTCCGGCGGAGTGCAATGTCGGCGAGAAAGATTTTTTCTGTTCCTACGGGTCTGATTTTCTGTATGCTTCCTGCGCGCATCTGCTCGACCGTCCCTATTTGGGATGCAAAGTCTACGATATCCTGGCGACGGTCAGGCTGCTGAAAAAACAGGGAGCGGAGGATATTCATCTGATCGGCAACGGTCAAGGTTCTATTGCGGCGGCTCTGGCGGCTGTACTTTCGCCGGATGTCAAACAGGTCACGCTGTACCACGCACCGTTAAGCTGGCGGCAGATGGTGAACAGCCGGGTGGTTCAATGGCCGTTTTCAGCCATGCCTCCCGGTATTCTGCGCAAGATTGATCTGCCGGATGTTTACCGTGACCTTCACTCTAAGAGTATCCGGCTGATCGCCCCGTGGAATGCCGCGATGCGCCCCTGCCCTCCCGGGCAATTGTCCGCTGCTGTCCGCCAATACCGGATTTCCTGCCCGGTTCAGCTCACAGCCGGGACTCCGGAATAAGGCTTTTTTATCCATCCTGTTCTTTTTTAAGGTGCTTATGCCGGCAGAATCCGGGATGCGATGAAACAAAAGATATTTTCCGGTGTCAGATAATGACACTTGCAAATATTTTGCGCAGTGATATATTACAGGACTTCTGGCAAGGGGCCGTTCCGGATTCGACTGGGCGAGCAAAGTGCCGATTGCATGTCGAGGATGATCGTTTGCCTCGTAAATCACCGGTCAAACAAAATAACTGCGAACGAAGAGTACGCACTCGCTGCTTGACGGCGACGTCCTCTCTCTGACGGACACTAAGAGAGAGGGCGACAGCAGTGTCCTGGCACAAAGACTTCACTCATCGGTCCGCGTGCGAGATTTCAGATGAGCCAGTCTGAAAGCCGCCTGCCTGTCGGCAAAGCCGGAGGACGAGAAACAATAAAGACAGAATAAACATGTAGATATCGTCATGATGACGTCACAGGACAGGGGTTCAACTCCCCTCGGCTCCACCATTAGTAAAAAGTACGGAATCAGGAAGTCAAAGCCTGGTTCCGTTTTTCTTTGTCTTTTACGCCCGCACAATCAAGTTTTTCATTCCCCAGGGATTTTCGTATTGCATTAAATACGTCCAGACATCGTCGTTTCCCCAAGCTTCAATAGGCGAATAAACAAGAGAGTTGGGTAAGGTGGGATTGGGGCTAAGATGTTTTCTTGTTCTCTTTTGTTCACGCGCAGTCATAGATCTTGCTCTGGCAGAGCTTTCCGCTTTTCTTGTTCCAAGAACGACGATCGCTTCCCCATTTTGCTGGACAAGATTGGTAATAAAAGTATTGGAAGGATTTATTTTTAAGCGCAATGTGCACCACCTGAATCCTTGCCGGGGAGCTGGATAACCTTTCCCCAACACTTTTACCCAGAATGTATCTTTTACTGCTGGCGTCAACCGATGAGGTATTATTGGGAGATCAGCTTCTTTGGCAGCTGCGGCCATATATTTTAAGGATTTTTCCTGCCACAATGCGACAATTGGGTTCTCTACCAACGTATCTGTGCTGATTACGTGTATAGGCTTTATTCTCTTTTCGATCGGCAATTCACTAATCGCATACCACACCAATTGCAAAGTTGCGGAAGAATCTTTCCCCCCGCTATATCCGACAACCCAGGGAATGTAATCAGCAAGATACACCTCCTGGATTTCTGAAATTAACAGCTTGACGGATTTTTGCAAGCCGTTTTCTGTAAACGCTGAATAAGCCATTATAACTCCTTCGAAAATTTCATCTCAATATTCAATTCTTCTTTTGACAATGGGAGACCGAGCCGTTTTTTTATCATATTGGAGGACAAAATGACACTATTCATGCTTTTGGAAACCCTGTTATGGTGCATAATACGGTTTTGCCAGACATTGTTATTTTTGCGAGACCAATCCAAAGCTCTTAATTTAGTGAGATATTCCTTCCAATTTTGCTTATGGTCCCGAAACAAACAATTTCCAACGATACAAAGCGCATGCAAAATAATTCCAAGAGAACTCACCCCGTTTTCTCTTACTTCAGAAGCGAGGATTTTCCCCTGATTGACATGCTGCCATTCTCGTATGTTGCTATACAAACATTGCCAAAATTGCTGCGACAAAGAAACTGCCTTTTCCAAATCAGCACTTTCTGGCAAATCGTATAACAATGCAAGATTCGCATTATGCACTGAACTGAGCGTAAAAAGTTTCTTTGATCGAGTCGCTAAAGAGGTTTTTTCAAACTCCACTAAATCCCGTAAAAAACTTACTTCAAGTACTAACCGACGCGTAACTTCCGCAAAGGGATCTCTGTGGTTATATAATACCGAAAGGGATTTTGAGGTTTTCACAGAGTATTGATTAAGGTCTGAAAACATTTGTTGAGCCCGCCGCATGCCCTGATCCAGAAAAAAAACGACAGCAATACATTCATTGGCTAAATCAGGACATTCCTTCAATGCGGCTTCAATGGCGGCTCGACGGTGCTGACCATCATTTATAATTATTTTTGCGTTCATATCAACTTTTAATGTTCCCATGTTATCAGCACCGGGGATCGGAGTAAACAGAACGTTGCCATCAACAGAAGCCGTTAAAGCCGAAAAAGTGTAATTATCTCTATTTTTTAAGATGTAACTTGCAATTTCCGGAACCCGATTTTTAGCAAGAACTCGCTGAGCACGTAATTCTGGACTAATTTCCTTTTCGTCGAAAAGAAAAATTTTTGCAATCATGCTCAACGGACACATTGACACATAATACTCTTTGCGAGCTTGTATCCCGCGAATAGCAGGAAAAGAGTATCCGAATCCAATTTCCATTTAAAAATCCTACTTGTCAGGTTGAAAAATCACAAACAACGGTGTATTGTATGTTTAATATAGACGAACATCGCGTTTTTTCAAGCGAACATGGAGATTTTATGGCAATTTATTTTGACTGCAATGCAACAACGCCTATGGCCCCAGAGGTTTTTGAGGCCATGCATACTTTTTTTCTTGAAGAATATGGGAACCCAGGAAGTCGGACTCATGAATATGGTAATCGAGCAAAAAAAGGGGTGGAAGCAGCTCGACGGGAAATTGCAACTGCACTTGGTCTGAAAGTTGGAGATCGTGTTATTTTTACAAGCGGCGCAACAGAAAGCAATAATCAGGCGTTTTTTGGATTAGAAAACTATGCCAGAAAATCCCAGAAAAACAGAATAATTGTCTCAAGCATTGAACACAAAGCAGTCCTGGAACCGGCGGCAGAACTTGAAAAACGCGGCTTTGAAGTTATAAGACTTCAAGTTTGTAAAAATGGCCAAATTGACTTGGAACACCTTAAAAACGCACTGAATGAAAAAACCTTTTTGGTCTCTATTATGCATGTAAATAATGAGACATCTATTATTCAGCCTCTTCCGCAAATTTGCGAGATTCTCAAAAATAGTCAGGCTTTTTTTCATACGGATTCTGCGCAGGGATTTGGGAAAGAAATGACAATGCTCTCAAATTCACGCATTGATATGATTAGCATGAGTGGCCACAAACTTTATGGACCAAAAGGAATTGGAGCCTTGATTTTAAGAAGACGAGGGTTTGAAAAGATACCTTTAACTCCTCTGATTTTTGGCGGTGGTCAGGAAGACGGTTACCGAGCAGGCACTCTTGCTGTACCTTTGATTGTCGGATTGGGCCGAGCTGTTACAATTGCGTTTAGAGATCACAAAGAACGGGAAGCATCCTGTCAAAAAATACGCCAGGAGGTTTTACGTTTCATTGACAAAATCGGCGGGGTTATAAACGGAGATCCAGCCGCTACGATAAGTTCAGGGATCAATTTTTCTATTCCAGGAGTGGATTCGGAAGCGGCTATACTTGCTTTGAAAGATGTTATTGCAATTTCTAATGGCTCTGCCTGCACTTCACAAAGTTACACTCCCAGCCACGTGCTGACTGCAATGAACCTCGATAACGCTCGCGTAAAAGGAGCTTTGCGCTTTTCTTGGTCGCATTTAACACCAGACGTTGACTGGGAGCTTGCGTTTTCCCAATTGAAAAAATTACTCTGAAAAATTATCACAAATGCGTTGGATAGTTTTTTCTATCCGGATAACAGCGTCGCGCAATATTGTCACGTGTTCTCCTGTTTGAAATCGCGCTATATCCAGGAGCAAGCGCTGTATTGTTTTCAGACTCTCAATGTCATTCCGGATAGAATTAAAATTTTCGTGCAAAGTATATTTTCCCCCGGCAAACTCACAGTGTCCCTCTATAAAAAGATTTTTTTGCTCAAGACTTGAAAAACCGCAAATTTGTTCAAGACTTTTTTGAACGAATCTCTTATCTCCTCGCACCATATTTATTTTGTCTGCATTTTTTTCAGACGTTATTAACAATATAAAATCCATTTTTTCACTTTTCACTCCACCACCACATACCTCATCACCGTCGCCAGGAGATCGTCATAATTGCCCGCTGTGGCCTCGGTGACGAACGTGTCGATAAATACCTGGGGATAACCGGCTTTGCGCAGGGCGGCCTGACAGCGCCCCAATATGGCCCACGCGTTCCCATCTTCACCAACCAGGCGCACCTTAACGTTGGTGATTGGGGCCAGGAGATCGTCCTCGACTTCGGTGGTCAGCCCGCGATCCCGTAAAACGCGCAGAAAGGCCTCTGCCGCTGCGAAGGGATCGTCCGGGAGCGTGTGATCGACTTCTCCGATCCGCGCCAACGTGAGCCCCATATAGGCCGTTTCTGTTTGATCGTTCATATAAGGATTGTCGCGCATCATCCCCTGTACGATTTCCAGCGCTGTTTCTCCGATCACGACCTCGCCGCGATTCAGGATTTTCCCTTCGGGTGTCATTTCGTTCATTCTGATTTTCATGGTGTTATGTTCCTTTCGTTTTATGGGGCCTCGCGGCCCCGTTGTTCGCTTCTTTGATCTTATGCGGCCCGTTCTGCGTTCTTCCAGGCGGCGCTGCCAGGGAGCCGTTTCAGGAGGTGCTGGCGGGTGTTTTTGAACTCGTCGCCGTTCAGCCCCAGCCCGCAGACCAGGAAAACCCGCATGTCGTATTTCGCGCTTTCGCAGCTGTAGGCCCGGCGATTTTTGCAGGAGGCGCTTTTCGCGGTCAAGGCCTTTGCTGCCAGGGCCAGGAAAAGGATGATGTTTGCTTTGATCTCACCGGCGTGCGTGCTGCCGTTGGCGGCCCGAACTTCGATGGTGCCGGTTCTCCAGATATTGTTCAGGTTCAGATCGCGGTAGCGCTTATGTTGAGCTCAACATAACCGCTATTATGTAAAGTCAGAAATTATGTTGAGTTAAATAAAAATACGCTCAAAA